>QGVC01000006.1 GCA_003242645.1 Pseudomonadota bacterium | reverse complement strand
CGGCCGGTGTGCCGATAATCGAGGGGCCGGTGGAGCGAACCGGTGCGCAAGGGCGGATCATCTCCTATTACATCCGCGATCCGGACATGAACCTGATAGAGCTCAGCCACTATCCCTGAGGGGAGCTGAGGCGATGACCACCACCGGCGTTGATGGGCTAGAGCTTCTGACCTCGGCCGAGATGGGGCGAGCGGACGAGCTGACCATCGCGGGCGGTACGCCGGGGCTCACCCTGATGGAGAACGCTGGCCAGGGCGTCGCTGAAGAGGTGGAATGGATCGCGGAGCCTGGCGCGCGGGTCGCTGTGCTCTGCGGGCCGGGAAACAATGGCGGGGACGGCTTCGTCGCCGCTCGCCTGCTCCGGGAACGTGGCTACTCGGTCAGTGTTGCGCTCCTCGGATCGCGAGAGGCGCTCAAGGGCGATGCCGCCGAGGCAGCAGCCGCCTGGAACGGACCGATCTGGCCCGTAAGTCCAGCCTTCGCTGAGGATGCCACCGTTGTCATCGACGCATTGTTCGGCGCCGGCTTGTCGCGGCCGCTCGAAGGCGTCGCGGCCGAAGTCGCGGAAAGCCTGAAAGGCCGGCGTGTGGTTGCCGTCGACATCCCAAGCGGCGTCGATGGCACGACGGGCGAGGTGAAAGGTGTCGCCGTCAAGGCCCAACGGACGGTGACGTTCTTCCGCAGAAAGCCAGGCCATTTGCTCTTGCCGGGCCGGCTCTATTGCGGCCTGACACGCGTGGTCGATATCGGCATAAAGCCCGACGTTCTGCCGCGGATCGGCGTCACCACTTTCGCCAACGCTCCCGGCCTGTGGCTCGCCAATTTTCCTTGGCCGCAGCTCGGTGGGCACAAGTACTCCCGTGGGCATGCCGTGGTCGTGTCGGGCCCCGCCTGGAGGACGGGAGCAGCGCGATTGGCGGCCAGCGGCGCGCTGCGCATCGGGGCTGGTCTGGTCACTCTCGCCAGCGATGAGGGTGCGCTCGCCGTCAATGCGGCTCACGTAACAGCCGTCATGGTGAGGAAAGCCGATGACGCAGAAGAGCTTGCCGAAATGCTCACGGATCGCCGTTTCAATGCCGTGCTGATCGGCCCTGGTGCTGGCGTCGAGGAGGCGACCCGCGAAAAGGTCTTGGCTGTGCTTGCCTCCGGCGCGGCCACTGTGCTCGATGCCGATGCGCTCACCGTCTTCGCGGACCAGCGTGACGAGCTGTTCACGGCCATCGTGGCCGAGCGACGTCCGGTGGTCATCACGCCACACGACGGTGAGTTCGCGCGCCTCTTTCCAGACCTGGTGCAGCTGCCAAAGCTCGATCGCGCACGGCTGGCCGCCAGGCTCAGTGGGGCTGTGGTGATCTTGAAAGGGGCGGATACGGTGATCGCGGCTCCGGACGGTCGCGCGGCCATCAACGAGAATGCACCACCGACACTGGCCACCGCGGGCACGGGCGATGTCCTCGCCGGCTTCGTGACAGGCCTTCTCGCGCAGCACATGCCGGTATTCGAAGCGGCCTGCGCCGCCGTTTGGCTCCACGGTGCAACTGCCACGATGGTGGGCCCCGGCCTGATCTCCGAGGATCTGCCGAATACGCTGCCGCGCGTGCTTTCCGAGCTGTCCGAGCAGCGGACGGATTGAGCTGCCGCAGCTTGGTGCTCAACGCACCTGATTATCGTTTCTCGTTACCGTTTTTCGCTTGGTTTATGGTTCACTTTCAACTGGTTATCTCCATATTCAGTATATGACGCGATTCGACCCCGATACGTCTCGGACGACGCTGTTTTCCGCGCTGCTGCGTGCCTCGGCGCGATACGGGGCTGATCGCGCCGTCATCGAGGACGTCGAGCGCACGCCGCTGACTTATCGCCGGCTGATCCAGAGCAGCATCGTGCTCGGCCGGAAGCTCACCGAGTTCACGAGGCGCGGAGAGAACGTCGGCGTCATGCTGCCCAACGTCGCCGCCCTCCCGGTGACGATCTTTGCGCTGAATGCCTTCGGCCGCGTCGTCGCCATGCTCAATTTCAGTGCGGGCGTCGCCAACCTCCTGTCAGCGGTAAGGACGGCAGTTGTTCGCACGGTGATCACGTCCCGACGCTTCATCGACGAAGGCAGGCTCGACGACGTGGTGCAGGCGCTCTCCGGGTACGAAGCTGCGCCCGACCGCAAGGTTCGGATCGTCTACCTGGAGGACATTCGCGGCAGCATCACCAAGGCCGACAAGGTCAAGGGTGGCTTACAAGCAGCTATCGCTGGCGCTGTGCACCGCTGGTATGCGCTTGAGCCCGAGCAGCCGGCGGTCATCCTGTTCACATCCGGCACGGAAGGCGAGCCCAAGGGAGTCGCGCTGTCGAGCCGGAACCTCGTCGCCAACGCTGAGCAGATCTACGCCTTCACCGAGGGCGTGCTCCAGCCCGACGATATCCTCTTCAATCCGCTGCCGATCTTCCATTCGTTCGGGCTGACCGGCGGGACGCTGCTGCCGATTTTTCACGGCATCAAGACGGTGCTCTATCCGAGCCCTCTTCACTATCGGGCGGTCGCGCGGCTGATCGGCGAGACCAAGGCAACGATCCTCATTGCGACAGATACGTTCCTCCAGGGCTACGCACGAGCGGCCCGGCCTGAGGATCTGGGCAGCATCCGGTATGCGGTCGCGGGCGCCGAGCGCGTCAAGGACACGACCAGGGCCATGTGGTCCAAGACAGGGGCCGTTCTGCTCGAAGGCTACGGTGTGACCGAGTGCTCGCCTGTGCTCGCCGTCAATGTGCCCGAGACGAACAAGCCAGGCACGGTCGGCAAGATGCTGCCGGCGATCGAGTATCGGCTGGCACCAGTCGAGGGCCTAAAAAACGCTGGGCGGCTGTCGGTCAAAGGCCCCAACGTGATGCTGGGCTACATGTTGCCCGAGAACCCCGGCGTCATCTCGCCTCCGCCCGATGGTTGGCACGATACGGGCGACATCGTATCGATCGACGAGGAAGGTTTCGTCACCATTCGCGGCCGCGCGAAGCGGTTCGCAAAGATCGGCGGCGAGATGGTCTCGCTCGCGGCTGTCGAGTCGGTGATCAGCACGCTCTGGCCAGAGGGCAACCACGTTGTGGTCTCCGCGCCGGATCCGCACAAAGGCGAGCAGCTGGTGCTCGTGACCGACATGGCGGACGCAGACCGCGATACGCTGATCCGGCACATGCACGAGGAAGGGCTCCCGGCCCTTTGGGTTCCGAAAGCGATTTACGTCGTGCCAGCAATTCCGGTCCTTGGATCCGGCAAAGTCGATCTTGTGGCGACGATCGAGCTCGTGAAGCAGAAGCTCCCATTTCTATGAAACGCCTGCGCGCGCGTACTTCTGCATTTCTTCAGCGGCTTGGCGCCGGATGGACCAACTCTCATAAGCGCGGTGTGGCGGTGTCCCCGAACGTTGGAGCTTTGGCCGCTGAGAAGCAAGGTACGCTGAACACCTGGAGAAATATTTGGAGAGAGCGCCTTGAAGCGGCGGTCCTGACGCCGATAAGGGAGTTTCGCCTCGCCTATCTGCCGCTGCTGATGATCTACTTCGCCTATGGGGCGCTCGGGATCACGGCGGTGGCCGACAGCTTCTGGGTGAAGCTGTCGCTGACGCTAACGCCTGAGGACCTTGCAGCTCTGGGCGTCTGGCTGACGCTGCCGTGGACCGTCAAGATGGTCTTCGGCGAGCTGGTCGACGCCGTGCCGCTGCTCGGCTCACAGCGCCGGGCCTACATCTTTCTCGGTGCCGGGATGGTCGCGACCGGGCTCGTTCTGCTGGCCGGGGCCGCAGGCGGCTGGATCACGTTCGCCTCACCGGACACGATTTACGTTCTGGCCTCCCTCCTGACCGTGACAGGCGTCGTGCTGCAGGACGTCGTTGCGGACGCCATGAGCACGGAGGTCGTCGCGCGGACGAACCCCGACGGTACGCCACGGGACCAGGTCGCCGTCGACCGCGATCTCGGGATGGTGCAGGTGCTGGGGCGGCTTGCGCTTTCCCTCGGCATCTTCTCGGTGGCTTGGCTCGGGGGTTACCTGGCGCAGGTCTTCTCCTACGAAACCGTCTTCCTGATCGGCCTCGTGGTGCCGCTGATTTCCGTGACTGGCGCTGCTCTCGTGCGCTTGGAAACAGCTGCACCGCGGCCCGTCGACTGGCGTCTCCTTGCGGGTGGCCTCGCTTTTGGCGTCGTCGTCACGCTGCTCGGCGTAACCGGCCTACCGTTCAACCAGGAGATCGTCTTCGTCATCTCGATGACGGTCATCATCCTCATGTTGAAACGGGTGGTGGCCGGCGTCGACGATGAGACGCGGACGCGCATCTTCTATGCCGCGGTCGTGATCTTCGCGTTCCGAGCCGTCCCAGGCACCGGCGTCGGATATCAGTGGTTCAGCATCGACAGGCTTGGTTTCGACGAGGCATTCTTCGGTGTTTTGCAACAGATCGGTGCCGGTATCGGCCTGATCGCAGCTTGGCTGCTGTCGGACAGCATCACGCGGTATCCGATCGCCCGCGTCATGCTCTGGCTGACGATCCTCGGCGCTGTCCTTTCAATTCCGAATCTGATCCTGGTCCACGAGCTCCATTTGTGGACCGAGCGGGTGCTCGGCATCGGTGCCCGTCAGATCGCCATCCTCGATACCGCGGTTGAGTCGCCGCTACTCAACATCAGCATGATCCCGATGCTGACGTTGATCGCGATCTACGCGCCTGCTGGCCACCGCGCCACGTGGTTCGCGTTGATGGCCTCGTTGATGAACCTTGCGCTCGTCGCCGGGCAGCTCATGACGAAGTATCTCAACATGGTCTTCGTCGTGAACCGCGGCGATTACGTCGCCTTGCCAGCGTTGACATGGACCGCCGTCATCCTGGGGCTCTTGATTCCGCTCTTCGCCATCCTGCGGTACGGCCGTTGGATCCGGTGAGGCAGCAGCTTCAGTCCGGTTCGGGAAAAGTGTCGCACCAGCTTGGCGCGATATTCGAGAGTTTATCTAGCAATCAGTGAAAACGAAGGTCGTGTCGCTTCGATCACTGTCCCCCAGGAAACAGCTGGCCGGGAACGGAGCGTCTTGACCGCGCCAAACCTATGAGCCCAATAGCCTCCGCGTATCATCGGGGGGAGACGTGATGTCGCCAGGACCTGCTGCGTCCGCATCGAACTCCATCGACAATAACCGGCAAGACAGCTTGGGGCGCTCGGTGCTCGTCCGGGCGATCATCGGCATTCTTTTGCTGTTTCTTTTCGTTTCCGGCAGCGCTTGGCTGATGAACGCAGGCATTCAGGCCGAGGCTGAGACTGCCGAGGACACGGCGGCAATTAGCGAGCCGGTTGATCGGCCGCGCTGATCGTTGCTTCCACGCGCACCGGCACATTCACAGAATTCGCGATGAAGCACTTGGCGTGGGCTTCGTGGTGGAGGCTGTGAGCCTTCTCGAGGTCCTGCGTGCGGGTAATCAAGATGTGCGGACGGAGGGTTACCGAGGTGAACCGGCCCGAGCCGTCGTCGCTTTCCATCATGACACCCTCTGCCTCGTCGACATAGCTTTCGACGACGACGCCTGCCGCAGCACAAAGGTGCAGGTACCAGAGCTTGTGACAGGCGGAGAGGGCCGCAACCAGAAGCTCCTCGGGATTCCATCGGTTCGGGTCGCCTCGAAACGCCGGGTCGGAGGAGCCTGGAATTACAGGCTTGTCTGGTGCCGCAGGACACGCGATTTCATGGCTGCGGGAATAGCTTCGGTAATGTTCGGTGCCGCTCCCTGTATTGCCGGTCCAGCGTACGATCACTCGATAATGATGTTCACGACCAGCCATTTTCGTTGTCCCTTCGGAGCCCCGGCCGCAGCGCATGCCGGCGAAAGGAGGACAACCTATCACTCCGCTTGGCAGTCCGCGATCTTCTCGAGCCGCCAGGGAGGCGCCCGATGCGCTTCGTAATGCTGGCGCGCAATCCGAACCTTTATTCGCACAAGCGGCTGGTCTCGGCTGCACAGGAGCGCGGGCACGAGATCGACGTGATCAATACGCTCCACGTCCATATGAACATCACGTCGAGCCGGCCCACGTTGCGGTATGGCGGGCGCCAGTTACCGCTCTACGATGCGGTGATCCCGCGCATCGGCGCCTCCGTGACGCACTACGGGTTGGCCGTTCTCCGCCAGTTCGAAATGCAGGGGGTGTATCCGCTGAACGAGAGCGTCGCCATCGGCCGCGCGCGGGACAAACTGCGGGCTCTACAACTCCTTGCGCGGGAAGGGATCGGTCTCCCCGTAACCGCCTTCGCGCATCGGCCCAGGAATGCCGAGGACGTCATAAAGGAAGTCGGCGGCGCCCCGGTCATCATCAAGCTGCTGGAGGGCACGCAGGGGATCGGCGTCATCCTGGCCGAGACGGACACGTCAGCGCGGTCAATTGTCGAAGCGTTCAGCGCGGCCAACATCGACATCATGGTGCAGGAGTACATCAAGGAGGCCCACGGCTCGGACATTCGCGCCTTCGTGGTGGGCGGCACCGTGGTCGCTGCAATGCAGCGCACCGGCCGCAATGGTGACTTCCGCGCGAACCTTCATCGCGGTGGGAATGCTGTGGCGGTGGAGCTCACCGAGGAGGAGCGAACGACGGCCATACGGGCCGCGGAGATCATGGGCCTCAATGTCTGCGGCGTCGACATGCTGCGCTCGGAGCGCGGGCCGATGGTCATCGAGGTCAATTCTTCGCCGGGATTGCGCGGCATCGAGAAAGCAACCGGTGTCGATGTTGCAAGCCGCATCATCGAGTTCTTGGAGCAGAACGCACGTCCTAACCAGACGCGCACCCGCGGGAACGGCTGAGCGCCTTCCCACTGGCCGGCCAGAATGCTATCGGCTTCGGGTGGAGTTGCTGGTTTTGAACTCGAAACAGCCGCGAACAAGTCCGCGGCAGAACTTCTTCGGACATATCGAATGCGCGAAATCCTCATCGCCCCTTCCATTCTTTCGGCTGACTTCGCCAGGCTCGGCGAGGAGGTTCGCGCGGTTGACGAAGCCGGTGGCGACTGGGTGCACGTCGATGTGATGGACGGCCACTTCGTGCCGAACATCACGATCGGGCCCGCCGTCGTGGCTGCCCTCCGGCCGCACTCGCAGAAGGTATTCGATGTGCACCTGATGATCGCGCCGTGTGACCCGTTCATCGAAGCTTTCGCCAAAGCCGGTGCCGACATCATCACCGTTCACGCCGAAGCGGGGCCGCATCTCGACAGGTCGCTGCAACTCATCAAGAGCCTTGGCAAGAAGGCAGGCGTTTCGCTGACGCCCTCGACGCACGAAAGCGCGATCGTTCATGTCCTCGACAAGGTTGACCTCGTGCTCGCCATGACGGTCAATCCTGGCTT
Organism: Pseudomonadota bacterium; assembly: GCA_003242645.1. The sequence goes on along the minus strand of QGVC01000006.1, from coordinate 24,818 downwards.
CGGGGGGCAGGCGTTCATTCCGGCGATGGTGGAGAAGATCAGGAGCATCCGCCGTATGATCGGCGACCGGCCGATCCACCTGGAGGTCGATGGTGGCATAAATCCCGAAACAGCCGCCGATGTTGCCGCCGCGGGCGCAAACGTGCTCGTCGCCGGCAGCGCAGTTTTCTCTAATGGGCGTTACGCGGACAATATTTCCGCCATCCGGTCGGCAGCACGCGCGGCTGCCGAAGCTGCTCAGGGCAAGTAGCCTTTCGACAAGTCCATCGCCTGCCGATCCAGCACCTTGCCTGAACGGTCCGCGCGCGTGACGGTCCAGGCGATGTCCGTCCCGCTCCGCATTGTAGACCGGGAGCGAAGCGCTATTGCGATCGTCTCGCCACCACGGACTTTGATCGGCCGCAGCATCGGGAAGTAAAGCTGCTCCCAATGGGTGCGGGGAGCGTCGGGTGCGGTCGAAAGGTTGACGCCTGGCACAAGCTCGGCCACCCACCACGTCGCAAAGCCGTAGATCATGGTGTTGCCTGCGGGCGTCCACCGGGCCTCGCCCTTTCTGGTCGTCCGGTTAGCCACCGAGAAATCGATCTCATCCCACGCCTTGGCGGAACGACCCTCGTCCAGCAGCTCGCTCGGAAGCAGGGTGCGGACGTAGATGTTGTTGAGGCTCATCACCTGCGCAGGCGAGAGATCGATGCCGTTGCCCACACGCTCCCAGGCGGTCAGCTCCGTGTGAATGCGATCCGTGACGACGGGTGCCACGTATTGTGTCAGCCGGCCGGGGATGACGATCCCTCCCCGCTTGAGGTGGCGCCGGACGGCATCGTTCATCGTCTCGATGATGTTCTCCTCGAAGGGATAATTGCCGAGCGTTTCCGATACGACGACGTCAACGCGCGGCGGATCCTGCATCTCGGTCGAGTGGCAGGGCATGAGGTGGCAATTGCGGGCGCGGTTCTTCTTAAGGATTTCTTGGGCGACCGCGGCCACCTCGGCCATCTCGTACAGGTAAACCTCACGCGCGCCGAGCCGCGCTGCCATCAGCCCCAGCAGCCCCGTGCCGGCTCCAATGTCGGCAACGACCGTCTCGCCCTTGCGGATGACCCGCGAGAGCGCAGCCTTGAAGGCGTCGTTCCGGACGCGATCGGCGATGAGCGTGCGGTGGTATTCGATGCGCATATGAGAGCGAAGAGTAGAAGACGGCCAACGCTCAAAGCTTCAGGTAGGGCCCGCGGATCTGATACAGCGCAAGCGCTGTCGCGACGGCCAGGTTGAGGCTGTCCAACTTGCCAGCCATTGGGATCTTGACGAGCCGGTCGCAGGCTTTCGTCAGAGCCTCTGAAAGGCCGGGGCCTTCGCTGCCCATGACCAAGAGCGTTGGACCCCGATAGGAGACAGCGCGGAAATCCTCCGTGGCCGCCAAATGCGTTCCCACCACTTCACCAGGCCATGAGTGACGCCACGCGAGGAAGCCTCCGCGATCGGTCCGCACCAGCGGCACGGCGAAGATGGAGCCCATGCTCGCGCGTACCGCCTCGCGCGAGTATGGGTCGCAGGAAGCCCCGACCAGGATGAGTCCTCCGGCACCCACCGCATCAGCGGTTCGAATAATGGTGCCCAGGTTGCCAGGATCGCGGATTTCTTCCAGAGCGACCCAGACCGTGTCGGGCCCGATTTCGGCGGGTTCGGGCAGCTTGTGCCAAGCCTGCTGAAACACCGCGAGCATGCTCTGCGGGTTCTCCTTCGAGGCGACCTTGGCAAGCACCGCCTCGCTCACTTCGAGAATTTCCGCACCGGAGCGCCGCGCCCATTCCACGAGCTGCCGATGAACTTCGCCCGCCGCTGCCTCGGGCTGGTAGAGCAGCGTTTTCGGCCGCCAGCCATGGTCACGCGCCGTGACGAGGACGGACGCTCCCTCGGCCACGAACAACCCGGTCTCGCGGCGCACCTTCCGCATCTCGAGCGCGCGCACGGCTTTGATGGTCGGGTTCTGCAGGCTCGTGATGACCCGATGCAAAGGGCGCCGGTTCTGATCTGGGCGCATCATGGGGAGGACCACCGGGTGAAAAGCGAGGTGCCGAGCGCCCGGCCGCCCGATTGCTCGATGATGGCTAGCTCTCCGCTCTCGATCTGGCCGCCGCGCCCTGCAAGAACCTCCCGCACGAGCCCGTCGATGGAGAGCGCCGAAGCGCGAATGGCGTATGCGGTCAGGCAGAGATGCGCGCAAACAGGATCAAGCAGCCGTGCACAGTCCTGCATTAGACCCGGCAGGTGCTCGAACAGCTCCCACACCTCGTTGGCGGGCCCCCGGCCAAACTTTGGCGGATCGACCAGGATCATGTGATAGGTCCGGCCCCGCCGAACCTCGCGCGCTGCGAATTTGCGCGCATCGTCGAGAATCCAGCGGATCGGCGCGTCACTCAGGCGGGAGGCTGCTTGGTTCTCGCGGGCCCAGGCGTTTGCCTTCTTCGATGCGTCGCCGCGCACGCCCTCGGCGCCTGCCTTCGCCGCAAGGAGCGAGGCGGCCCGGGTGAAGGGGAAGAGAGGGCGCCCCCGCGGGCGCCCGCCTGTGACGCGGCGCAGGCACTCGAGCATCCATTCCCAATGCGGGAGCTGCTCTGGGAAGAGGCCTAGATGCCGGAACGCGCTCAGCCGGCACAGCATGGTGACCCCAGCGACCTTCACCGGCCAGGACTCCGGCACTGGCTTGTCGATCCGCCAACGGCCCTTTTCCTCATCCTCGCCGCCGGAGAACACGGCATGAGCCGTGGACCATTTGGCCGGTAATCGCGGCTGCCACATCGCCTGAGGCTCTGGCCGATCGACGGTCAGGGTGCCGAACCGCTCGAGCTTGCGTCCGCCACCGGAGTCGAGAAGGGCGTAATCGGGAAATCCGTGAGTCGTGACGAGCGAAAGGGTGGCCGGCCGCGCGGAGGCCAGGCTGTTCGCGGACCTGAGTGTCCGGGATGTCGATCCCCGGTTCATTCGCGAAGCTGCGGTCGCTGGAGGAGCATGCGCCCTCATCACGGAAGCTCGGCCCGATGTCAATGTCCGCGCAAGTTGATGTGGCGAGGCCAGAAAAGAGAAGGCCCCGCGAACGGGGCCTTCTGGCATCGTGTCTCAACGCTGCAGCTTCAGAACTGCGCCAGCACGGCGAGCAGCAGCAGCGCCACGATGTTGGTGATCTTGATGAGCGGGTTCACCGCCGGGCCAGCGGTATCCTTGTAGGGATCGCCGACCGTATCACCCGTGACCGAAGCCTTGTGCGCTTCGGAGCCCTTCACGTGCTTCACGCCATCCTTATCGACGAAGCCGTCCTCGAACGACTTTTTGGCGTTGTCCCACGCGCCGCCGCCGGAAGTCATCGAGATGGCGACGAACAGACCGGTGACGATGACGCCGAGCAGCATGGCACCGACCGCGGAGAAAGCCGCGCTCTTGCCCTCTGCACCACCGCCGGCGACGAGGTAGATCACCAGGTAAAGAACGATCGGCGACAGCACCGGCAGGAGCGACGGGACGACCATCTCCTTGATCGCAGCCCGGGTCAGGAGGTCGACCGCCGTCGCATAGTCAGGCCGCTCCGTACCCTTCATGATGCCGGGCTTTTCGCGGAACTGCCGGCGCACCTCCAGCACGATGGCGCTGCCAGCCCGCCCGACCGCCGTCATGGCGATGCCGCCGAAAAGGAAGGGGATCAGGCCGCCGACCAGAAGGCCCACCACTACGTAGGGGTTGGAGAGCTGGAAGTCGGGCTGCACGCCGCGGAAGTACTGGTAAGCCTCTGTGCCCACGCGGTTTGCTTCCGAGATGAAATGCTGCAGGTCGTAGCTGTAGGCGGCGAACAGCACCAGGGCGCCGAGACCAGCGGAGCCGATGGCATAGCCCTTCGTGACGGCCTTGGTCGTGTTGCCGACTGCGTCCAGCGCGTCCGTAGAGCGGCGCACCTCCTTCGGCAGGCCCGACATCTCGGCAATGCCGCCCGCGTTGTCCGTAACCGGACCGAAGGCGTCGAGCGCAACGACCATGCCCGCGAGCCCAAGCATCGTCGTGGTCGCAATGGCGGTGCCGAACAGGCCCGCGAGGTTATACGTGATGACGATGCCAGCGACGATGACGAGCGTCGGCAGCGCCGTCGCCTCCAGAGAGACGGCCAAGCCCTGGATCACGTTGGTGCCATGGCCAGTGATGGACGCTTGCGCGATCGAGCGCACGGGGCGGTGGCCAACACCGGTGTAGTACTCCGTGATCCAGACGATCGCTCCGGTCACCAACAGGCCGATGATGCCACAGATGAAGAGATCCGTGCCCGTGATGGATACGCCAGACGCGGTGCCGACCTCACCCCAGCTGCCAAGCAATAGCTGGGTCGCGATGAACAGACCCACGACGGACAGAACGGCCGACGCAATGAAGCCCCGGTAGAGCGCCCCCATGATCGAGTTGTTGGCGCCCAGCTTCACGAAGAACGTGCCGATGATCGAGGTGATAAGGCAGGCTGCGCCAACGGCTAGCGGGTAGACCATCAGCGGCTCGAGGTTCGGCTGGCCGAGGAAGAAGATGGCCGCCAGCACCATGGTGGCAACCACCGTCACGGCGTACGTCTCGAACAGGTCGGCCGCCATGCCGGCGCAGTCGCCGACGTTGTCGCCAACGTTGTCCGCGATGGTGGCGGGGTTGCGCGGGTCGTCCTCCGGAATGCCAGCCTCGACCTTACCGACGAGGTCGCCGCCGACGTCCGCACCCTTCGTGAAGATGCCGCCGCCGAGACGGGCGAAGATCGAGATCAGCGAGGCGCCGAAGCCCAGGGCAACGAGCGAGTCCACCACCGTGCGGTCGGCGGTGTTGTAGCCGAGCCCGAGCACGAGGAACGTGTAGTAGACCGCGACGCCGAGTAGAGCGAGACCGGCGACCAACATGCCGGTCACCGCGCCAGCCTTGAAAGCGATGTCGAGGCCGCTGGCAAGCGAGACGGTTGCGGCTTGCGCGGTGCGGACGTTGGCGCGCACCGAGACGTTCATGCCGATGTAACCGGCTGCGCCCGACAGGATCGCGCCGATCGCAAAGCCAATCGCGGTCCAGACACCGAGCAGGATGAGTGCGAGAACGAAAATGATCGCGCCCACGATGGCAATGGTGGTGTATTGCCGATTGAGGTAGGCGCTTGCTCCTTCACGGATTGCGCCGGCGATCTCCTGCATCTTCTGATTGCCGGGGTCGGCCTTCATGACCGACTGGATGGTGTAAACGGCGTAGACGATAGAGATCAGCCCTGCGGCGATGATCACCCAAAGCGCTAAGGTCATCTGATAGTTTCCTTCGTGCCGTAGCCTGTTCGCGGCAACACCGACGCGGCGGTTCCACCGTCGCCGAGAATGGCCTCAATGAAGTGCGGTGCGAGATTCGCGCGCGCGGACCATGCCAAAACTGCTCTTCCGTTGCAACATCATCACAAGACGTCTTTAGGCGGACTCGGGGTGCTTCGGTGCGGCGCGGTGCCGCCATCAGGTGGACCTGTTGCGAATCGGCTACGCTCTGAAGTGGTCGTAGCCGCGGCGCTGGAGGTTGAGCGGCTGGCCATCGGCGCCCAGCACGAGCGCGCCAGTTCCCTCGTGCACCGAACCGATCTGGGTCACTTGTATGCCAGCCGCCCGCGCTAGAGCGTCGAATGCCTCGACGTCCTCAGGGGCAACGGTGGCCAGGATCTCGTAGTCGTCGCCACCGGTTAGGGGCAGCTCACTCAGTTCGGGTTGAAGGGCTATCGCGCGCCGCGCGGGTTCCGAGATGGGAACCGCGTCTGCACGAACGGTCGCTGCAACCCGGGACGCCCGACAAAGCCTTCCCAAGTCCTTCACCAGCCCATCGGAGATGTCCATCGCTGCACGGGCATGGCAGAGCAGGGCGTCCCGCAACTGCAGCCGCGGCATGGGACGAAGATAGCGTTGCTTCAGGTAGATCCTGTCAGCCGCGGCGAGCTGGAGTGCATTTTCGCTCTGACTGTGGAGCTTCAGGCCGATGGCGGAGTCGCCCAGCGTACCGGAGACGTAGACCAAATCACCGGGCCGTGCCGTGCCGCGCCGGACCATGCGCCCGGCCGGCACGCTACCTATGGCCGTGATGGTCACGGACAAGGGTGCGTTCGGCCGCCGGTCCGTATCGCCACCCATCAACACGATCCCGAAGCGCTCCTGCGCGGCTTTCAATCCGCCGCTGAAGCGCTCGAGCCAGGCGCGATCGGGCGTACTCTGGAACGCAATCGAGAGGAGGTAGCCCACGGGCCGTGCGGCCTTTGCTGCCAGGTCAGAGACGTTTACGGCCAACGCCTTCCAGGCGACGTCCTCAGGTGCGTCCTCTGGACGAAAATGAATTCCCTCGGCAATGGCATCGGTCTTCAGGACCAAATCGTGGCCAGGCTCCGGGGTCAGCGCAGCGCAGTCCTCCTCAAGGCCGAAGGCGCCCGGGAACCCGGCCGCGAGCGGGGCGAAGTAGCTCTGAATGAGGGTGTCCTCATCCCTGATCTGGTCGTTATCCGTCATTCGACCGGCCTGGCTTCCATCTGCTTGCGGCGGGAGAGTAGCAAAGACGGTTAGGCCCACACCCAATGGTACTCGCTCTCCGGCGTCTCAATGTTACCCGCCGCGGCGGCCGGGCTTGGAGTCAAGCTCTGAGGGGCGCAGCCGCCGCGCAATCTTGTCGAGCACACCGTTCACGACTTTCGGCTCGTCCTCGGAGAAGAATTCGTGGGCAATGTCGATGTACTCGTTGATGACGACGCGCGCCGGGACGTCAAACCGCTCCAGAAGCTCGTAGACTCCTGCCCTCAAGATGGCACGTAGTATCGAGTCCACGCGGGCCAGCCGCCACCCGGCGGCGAGCTGCTGATCGATTAGCGGGTCGATGTCCCGCTGACGACGAACGACGCCTCTCAGCAACTCGGCGAAGAATGTCCTATCCGCGCCGACAATAGCATCGCCCGGCTCGGCCTGCGGGAACCGCAGGGTCTCGAATTCCTCGATGACCGCGTTGAGGTCCGTTTGGGCCAGATCCATCTGGTACAAGCCCTGGACCGCTGCGACGCGGGCGGCGGTCCGCGCGCTCAATTTTGCCGGCTGATCTTCGGGAGTCATGCGCCTTGGCCCTGGAACTGCCGGGCTATGTCCAACAACTGAAGGCAGGCGCGCGCCGCGGCGCCACCCTTGCCTTCGCGGCCACCTCTGGCTCGCGCCAGGGCCTGCGCCTCGGTGTCCACCGTCAGGATGCCATTGCCGACCGGCACGTTGTGTCGGATCGCGACCTCCATCAGCCAGTGGTTCGCATTGTTGCAAACAATGTCATAGTGCGAGGTTTCGCCCCGAATGACGCAGCCCAGCGCAACGGCGCCGCTGTACCATGCCGTCGGAGCTGTTGCCGGAATGAGGCCTGCAGCCACGGCCTGCATGAGCGCCTGTGGAATTTCGAGCGCGCCAGGGACGGTCACGCGGTCGTAGGTCGCGCCCGCTGCCTCGAGCTCCGCGACGGCGCCCTCCAGCAGAGCATCGGAGATATGGTCGTAGAAGCGGCCTTCAATGATGAGAATGCGATAGCGGAGCCGCGCCGACATGGCGCTCCCGGCCGTTGCTGTCGCGCGTGAACCCCGTCCCGTCATGGTGATCAGCCAATCCTGCGCTGCTCGACGATCTTCAGCCCAAATCCCTCGAGGCCGACGTAGACCGAATCCGGAGAATTCGTCAGCAGCACCATGTCGCGAACGCCGAGGTCGCGCAGAATTTGCGAGCCGACACCGATTTCAACGAGCCGCCGCTCGTTTCCTTCCACCTTGCGAGGCGTCAGACTCGAGTGCTCGCCGATCCATGAGGAGACGGACTTCGGCCTCAGATCGCGGATGAGCACCAGCACGCCGCGCCCTTCTTCGGCGATGGCTCGCATGGACTGGGCGATGAGTGATCCCTCGGCCGCCGCCTCCGGGCTTACACCAATGCCGAGCATGTCCGACAGCATGTTGACGGCGTGCACGCGGACCAGCACCGGGCCGGGCTTCGTCAAATCCCCTTTGACTAGCGCCAAGTGCTCTACCGGCTCGACGGTCGTTTCGTAGACGTACAGGTCGAAGGTGCCGCCAAATGCGCTCTCCACCTGCCGGCGCGCGACGGGCTTCACGATCCGGTCATTGCGCAGCCGGAAGGCGATGAGGTCCTCGATAGTCCCGATCTTGAGGCCGTGGCGCTGGGCGAAGGAGATGAGGTCCGGCATCCGTGCCATGGTGCCGTCCTCGTTCATGATCTCGCAGATCACTGCGGCCGGATAGAGCCCCGCAAGCCGTGCAAGGTCCACCGAGGCTTCCGTGTGCCCAGCGCGGACGAGAACGCCGCCCTCCCGCGCGACCAGGGGGAACACATGGCCCGGCGAGACGATGTCGTTGTGATCCTTGGTCGGATCGATGGCCGTAGCGATGGTTCGTGCGCGGTCGTGAGCCGAGATGCCCGTCGTAATCCCCTCGCGCGCCTCGATCGACACTGTGAAGGCCGTGCCCGTCCGCGAAGCATTGGCCCGCACCATCGATTCGAGCCGCAGCTGCTCGGCGCGCGCTTTGGTCAGTGCCAGGCAGATGAGCCCGCGGCCATGCTTGGCCATGAAGTTGATGGCGTCAGGCGTCGCCATCTGCGCCGCAATGACGAGGTCGCCCTCATTTTCGCGGTTCTCGTCATCGACGAGAATGACCATGCGCCCGTTGCGGAGGTCCTCCAGGAGCTCCGGCGTGGAGGAGAGGAGCCCTCGTCCCTCCGAGTAGGAAACTGTCTTGAGGGAGCTGTTCACCTGCGGAACTCCATGAGACGGGCGACGTATCGGGCGAAAATATCGACTTCCAGATTAACGAGTTGGCCCGCCGTTTTGGCGCCCCAGGTCGTCACCGTCAAGGTGTGGGGGATTACGTTGACCCCAAAGCGATTGCCCGCCACCTCGTTCACCGTGAGAGAGGTTCCGTCGAGCGCCACCGAGCCTTTCGGTGCAATGTAGAGAGCCAAATGCTCCGGCGCCTCGAACGTGAATCTTCGGCTGTCGCCATCGGGCTGGATGTCCAGAATGCGCGCGACGCCGTCGACGTGACCGGTGACGATATGTCCGCCAAGCTCGTCCCCAGCGGTCAGCGCCCGCTCCAGGTTGATGCGTCGCCCAGCCTGCCAGCTATCGATGGTCGTCTTCGAGCGGGTTTCGTTGGACGTATCGACGCTGAACACACTGCCGGTGCCCTGAGGCTCAACAGCGGTAACGGTCAAGCAGCACCCATCGCAGGCGATCGAGGCGCCGATCTTGATCGTATCCGCAGTATACCTTGAGCGGATGGAGAAGCGCCCGCCATCGCGGGCAATGACCTCGCCGATATCCGTGATGATGCCTGTGAACATGGTGCTCGCGTAAGTTGCTTCGGGCTTAGGCGTCGAGGCCGATCGTCATCCGTTCAATGCTGGCGAATGCGGCGCCGGTAAATCATCATAACATCAGCGCCGACTTCCTGCCTCGCTACAAGTGTGAGATCGAGGCCGGGCAGATAGGCGCTGGGCGGCGGCCGGTTCGCTTCCCGTGTTTGCTCCGCGCGGGCCTGAAAGGCGATCACCTCGTCGACGAAACACGCTCGCGCGAAGGAGCGCCATATCGCCGGCCCGCCTTCCACAAGCAAGCGCGTGACGTTCCTGGCCGCCAGAGCTTCCGTGACAGCTGGCAGCCAAAGGGTCCCCTCGACCTCGCGAACGGGGATGATCTCGCAGCCGCGTGCCTCCAGCTCCGCACGCTGCTGGGAGTCGGCATCCGGCCCGCAGAACAAAATCACCGGCACGTCACGGGCTGTACGGACGAGCTTGGACTCGAGGCTGATCCGCAGGTCGCGTGTCAGCACGACGCGGGCGGGCGATTGGCCGGCAAGCCCGGGCAGGCGGCATGTCAGCTCCGGATCGTCATCCTCAACCGTCCGACGACCGACGAGAATGGCATCGGCCGTGGCACGCAACAGATGCCCATGCGCGCGGGCCTCAGGTCCTGTCACCCAGACAGGCTGCCCCGCTTTGCCTCTCGGAACGCTGCCATCGGCAGCCAGCGCAAGTTTGAGCTGAATGAACGGCCGGCGTTCGCTCACGCGCAGAATGTGCCCGCGGGTCACCCAGTCCGCTTCCGCACTGCGCACGCCGCGGGTGACGGAAATGCCGGCAGCGCGTAGGCGATCGAGGCCGCGACCGGCCACTCGTGGATCGGGGTCCTCGATCCCCACCACAACGCGAGCGATGCCTGCCTCCACGAGAGCATCGGCGCAAGGCGGCGTGCCGCCGTGGTGCGAGCAGGGTTCCAACGTCACGTACATGGTCGCCCCGCGAGCACGGGCTCCGGCGCGCCGCAGCGCCTCGGTCTCCGCGTGCGGACGGCCGCCGGGCTGCGTCCAGCCGCGCGCGATCACCTCGCCCGTGGTCTCGTCGACGATCACAGCGCCGACGGCAGGGTTCGGCGCCGTGGTCCCGAGCCCTCGGCGGGCAAGCATCAGGGCGATGTCCATGAAACGGGCGTCGCGGGCGGACTGACAGTCACTCGATGTCGTGCGGGCCATGCGCTTTCTGGCCGGTGCCATTCTCCTTCGCGATCTCGGTCAGCACCTCGTGGAAATCCGAGACTTCGCGGAAATCACGGTAAACGGACGCAAATCTTACATAGGCAACCGGGTCCAGCCCGCGCAGGGCCTCGCACACAATCTCACCGATCGTGGAGGAGGGTATCTCCGATTCCCCCGAGCTCTCGAGCTGCCGTACGATGCCGGACACCATGCGTTCGATCCGCTCCTGCTCGACGGGCCGCTTGCGGAGGGCGATCTCGACGGATCGAAGCAGCTTGTCGCGATCGAAGGGAACCTTGCGGCCCGACCGCTTTATGACGGTGATCTCTCGCAGCTGCACGCGCTCGAAGGTCGTGAACCTGCCGCCGCAATCCGGGCACACCCGGCGCCGTCGGATGGCCGCATTCTCCTCCGTCGGCCGGCTGTCCTTCACCTGCGTATCGCTGCCGCCGCAGAAGGGGCAACGCATGGCGTGATCTCCCCTCATCCGGACGGCTGAGTATGCCGTTGCCGGATCATCGCGTTAAGGTCACCCCCGGCGCTTGTCACCGATATCCTATTCTCCCTGTTCCGTGCCCTTCGGGAGCCCACACACCAGCGCGGGAGACGGGCCTAGGTGTAAATCGGAAACTTCCGGCAGAGGGCGATCGCCTCCTCACGCACACGCGCCTCGACGGCGGCGTTACCCTCCTCGCCATTCTTGGCGAGCCCATCCAGCACCTCCGCGATCATGCGGCCGATGGCCTTGAACTCCTCAACACCGAAGCCGCGCGTCGTGCCGGCAGGGGAGCCGAGCCGGATCCCTGAGGTCACGGTCGGCTTCTCGGGATCGAAGGGGACTCCGTTCTTGTTGCAGGTGATGTGGGCTCGGCCGAGGGCCCGCTCGGAGACGTTTCCGGTCAACCCCTTCGACCTGAGATCGACCAGAAGCAAGTGAGTGTCGGTGCCGCCGGCCACCAGATCGTAGCCAGCTGCCTGCAGCGTCTCAGCGAGGGCGGCAGCATTTTCGACGACGGCCCGGGCATACGCCTTGAACTCCGGCCTCAGCGCTTCGCCCAAGGCAACCGCCTTGGCCGCGATGATGTGCATCAGCGGGCCGCCCTGCAGGCCCGGGAAAATGGCTGAGTTGACCTTCTTTGCGATTTCGGGGTCGTTGGTCAGGATCATGCCCCCGCGGGGGCCGCGCAACGTCTTGTGCGTGGTCGTCGTGACCACGTGCGCATAGGGAACGGGATTCGGATGCACGCCTCCCGCGACCAAACCGGCAAAATGAGCCATGTCCACCATCAGATAAGCCCCGACCTCGTCGGCAATCTCGCGGAAGGCGGCGAAATCGATGGTGCGCGGATAGGCCGATCCCCCGGCGATGATGATGCGCGGCCTATGCTCCTTGGCCAGGGCACGCACCTCGTCATGATCGATGCGATGGTCCTGCCGGCGCACGCCGTAATGAACGGCCTTGAACCACTTGCCGGACATGTTGACCGGCGAACCGTGCGTCAGATGCCCGCCCGCCGCGAGCGAAAGCCCGAGAATGGTGTCACCCGGCTGCGCCAAGGCCATGAACACGCCCTGATTGGCCTGGCTGCCGGAATGCGGCTGCACATTGGCGAACTCGCAGCCGAAGAGCTTCTTGGCCCGGTCGATCGCCAGCTGCTCGGCGACGTCGACATGCTGACACCCGCCGTAATAGCGGCGCCCCGGATAGCCTTCGGCATATTTGTTCGTGAGCACCGACCCCGCAGCCTCGAGCACGGCCCGCGAAACGATGTTCTCCGAGGCGATCAGCTCGATCTCGTTCTGCTGCCGCGAGAGCTCAGCGGCGACGGCGCCGAACAGCTCGGGATCTCGTTCGGCAAGCGCCTCGGTGAAAAAGCCTGAGGACGCGCGCGCTTGCGCGGAAAGGGCGGAGGTCATCTCGTCTTCGCTCGTTATGAACTAGTCGCAGAAATAGGGTCAGCGCATCGGCCCCGGTCGCGAGCGCATAGCACGGGCCAGCCTCCTACAACAACCATGTGCGGTCGGGTTGGGACCGGATGGCGCGGGCTTTCCCCGCAGAAGGCTGCAGCTTACTCGGCCGCAAGCCGGCTTTGTGCTGGTGCCAGACCGAATTCCTTCCAAAGGGTGGTAAGCGCGTGGACGAGGTGGTCGATGTCGCTGTCTGAGTGCTGCGGTGTTGGTGTGAACCGCAGGCGCTCCGTTCCACGCGGCACAGTGGGGTAGTTGATCGGCTGTACGTAAATGCCGAAGCGGTCCAGCAAGCTGTCCGAAATCTGCTTGCACAGAACCGGGTCGCCGACCATCACCGGCACGATGTGGCTGGGATTCTCCAGCACCGGCAAGCCAGCCGCGGCAAGGCGCCGCTTCAAGGTGCGCGCCCGTTCCTGATGCTGCTCGCGCTCGACGGAGCTAGCCTTCAGATGGCGTACGCTGGCGAGCGCCCCGGCAACGATTACGGGGGCCAGCGACGTTGTGAAGATGAAGCCCGGCGCGCAACTGCGGATGGCGTCGCAGCAGGCACGGCTGGCGGCGATGTATCCGCCCATCACGCCAAAGCCTTTGGCGAGTGTGCCGTTGATGATGTCCACCCTGTCGAGCACGCCGTCGCGCTCCGCGATGCCGCCGCCCCGCGGGCCATAAAGGCCGACGGCGTGCACCTCATCGAGATAGGTCAGCGCGCCGTAGCGTTCTGCGAGATCGCAAATGGCGGCAATCGGCGCGATCGTCCCGTCCATGGAGTAGACGGACTCGAAGGCAATGATCTTCGGCGTCTCGCGGTCGAAATCCTGGAGATGCGCCTCGAGGTCCGCCAGGTCGTTGTGACGAAAGATCCGCTTTGGCCCACCGCCGTGCCGAATGCCGGCAATCATGGAGGCGTGGTTCTTCTCGTCCGAGAAGATCACCGCGCCTGGAAGGAGCTTCACCAGCGTCGATAGGGTGGTGTCGTTCGCCACGTAGGCGGAGGTGAAAAGCAGCGCAGCTTCCTTCTGATGCAGGTCGGCGAGCTCCGCCTCGAGCTCGACGTGATAATGGGTGGTGCCGGAGATGTTGCGTGTGCCGCCCGATCCCGCGCCGGCTGCATCCAGCGCCTCGTGCATGGCCGCCAGCACTAGCGGGCTTTGGCCCATGCCGAGGTAGTCGTTGGAGCACCAGACAGTGATGGGCCGAGTGGCACCCGACGCGTAGTAGTCGGCGGTCGGAAACGCGCCGCGTCGCCGCCTCAGGTCTGCGAAAACTCTGTACCGTCCTTCGGCCCTGATTTCCGCCAGCGCGCTTTCAAACCTTGCCGAGTAATCCACCGCTCTCGCCCACCTCGCGCTGAATTTCTGTCAGCTTTGCCTAGGAAGCGCCACCACATCAACGTGCCCGATGTCGCGGCTCTGCTGCAAGCGGCGAGGGACGGATGTGGTGGCGTAAAGGGGCCTACCCCGGCAGAATTGCTCTATGGGCGAGAGCAGACATTGATCATGGTCAATGGAGCGGGGCGATCAGTAGGCCGCCGCCACTTCGCCCACTCCATCCTTCTGGTAGAGGTCGCGGCGGAACTGCACAACGCCGTCCTCGGTGGCCCAAGCCGTGATGTAGACCATGTAAATCGGGACGGGCTTCTTGAGGGTTACGTCCTTGCGCTCACCCGATTTCTTGAGGGCGAGCACCTGATCCATCGTCCAGCCGTTGTCGCGGAGCAGCCACGTGACCAGCTGCTCAATGTTCTGCACACGCACGCATCCGGAGCTGGCGGCGCGGAAATTGCGCCCGAACATGCTCTCTGACGGCGTGTCGTGCAGGTAGACGGAATAATTGTTATGGAAATTGATCTTCACGAAGCCGAGCGGGTTGTCCTTTCCGGGCTGCTGCCGAAAAACGAGACTCTGGACCATGCTCGATGACCAGTTGATCTTCGAGCTGTCGAGCTTCTTTCCATCCGGGCCGTAGGCATCGATCCCGTAGACCTTCAGCACGTCCTCATTGCGCCGGCTCATTTCCCGGCCTTTGGGGATCAGGTCCTTGGTGATGACCGTCGGCGGCACCGTCCACACCGGATTGAAGTTCAACTCGTGGATCATCGAGCGCAGCTCCGGGGTTTGGCGGTCGATCTTGCCAACCACGCCGGAATGCCGCGAGACGACGCGATTATCCTCCACGGCCTCGATCTGCGCCGCCGGAATATTCACCAGAACGTATCGCTTGCCAGCGGAACGGGCGAGAGCGGTGATCCGGTCGAGATTAATCCGTAGCTGGCGCAACCGGGCCGAGGCAGGAACGTTGAGAGCCGCGATCGTGCGCTCGTCCACGATGCCCGTCGGCGCCAGGCCATTCGATGCCTGGAAACGCTTCACCGCCCGCTCGAGAGTGTCGTCGAAATAATCCGGGTAGCTTGTGCCCTCGCGCAGATCGCCGGACAGGTACAGGCGCTCACGCAAGAGAGCGACGGCGCGATGTGTTACTCCGACCTGCAACTTTATGTTTGGAATCTTCTTCCACCCGCCGTTCTCGACGATGGCGGCATACCGTTTGATCGCAGCCTTCATCGGCTCGATGTTGTTTGGCGAGATTGTTGGGTAGCCGCGTGGTGGGTTTGCTTCCCAATCCCGAACGAAGTCGCGGTCGTAGCGGGGTGTGTAGGTCGGTACCGTTTCAGCAAATGGGTTCCAGCTCGGGTCTGATGACCAGGCAAATGCCGTTGTGATCGAGGACAACGATACGGCTGCGGAGATACCCAACAGCTTGGCCGCTCTCCGGCCGCCGAGTACAGCTACCCACGCCACTGCGAACACTCCTCGCTGCTCATCTCTCCCCCCCGGAAACGCGGGTTCCAGTAAGCCTGACGAGCGTTAAGGAATCCTAAGCGCGTGTCCCATTCCGAGGCGAGCACCCTATTCCTTCCGCCAACCGACGACGGCAGGGAAGCTCCAATTTTGGCAAGTCTGCCTCAATTGGGAAGAATTGATGCCGGCCTGCAACAACGTTTGCGGTGTGAGACCACCTAGTCAAATTGTTCGACGAGCGACGATTAAGAAGCAATCAGACGCGGGCGGCCTGCATCTCCTGGCGAGTCGGGAGGATGAGCTCGCGACCGGGCCGGTAGGCGAAGAAGCGCTCCACCATCGCCTCGGTCACGTCTGCGATATGACGGGGTTTCCAGCGTGGTTGCTGGGTTTCGCTGTTGAGCCGCGCACGGACACCTTCTTTGAAGTCGTGCGTCTCGATAAGTCGCGATGCCAGCCTGTAGTCGAGCATGAGCGTCTGTCGGAGGTCGCGATATGCAGCCTCGCGGATATGCCGGAACGTGACCTTGAGAGCGATCGGTGAGCGCTGCTTAAGCTCGGCCAACACATCGCCGCACCATGCGCCAGTTGCGCCACCACGCCGCGAGCCCTCCTCGAGACGAGCCAAAATGTCCTCGACGCTCTCTGCCGAGAAGCAGTGGTCCAAGATCTCGCGGTATTGCTCCAGCTCACCGAGCCCAGGATCTTCGTGACGGTCGTCGAGGATCGGATCGACAGGGTCGGCGTCGCTCAGGCCCGCTTCGATCTCACCGAAGCGAGTGGCCGGAATGCAGTGCGTCACAAGACCAATTCGAAAGGCATCGGCACGGCCGATGCGACGGCCCGTCAACCCCAGAAATAGGCCCACCTGACCCGGCATTCTGGCGAAAACCCAAGCGAGCCCAACGTCCGGGAAGAAGCCAAACGCTGTTTCGGGCGCGGCGAAAGTGAAGTTTTCTCCGGCAACCCTGTGCGTCCCGTACAGTGTCAGCCCGGCGCCTGAGCCCAACACCTCGCCATCGATCAATGAGACGGTCGGCTTGGAGAAACATTCCAAAAGCCAATACAACCGGTAATCCTGCGCGAGCAGGCGAGCCGCTTCATCTTGGCCCGCGCTCATTGTTTGGCTCAGCTCCAGCAGATCGCGACCGGCAGAAAACATCTCCGGCACTGCCGAACGAATGATGACGGCATACACGCCTGGGTCACGTGCGAAGCCCGGCATTGCTTCGGCGATAGCAGCGCGCATGGAACCGGTGACGGCATTGCGCGCCGCGTTTCGATCCAGCTCGATGATGGCGGCCGCGCCTTTTCGAGTGATCGTAAGGTCTCGGCAAGGTGTCGTGTTCGATACTGTCACCGTGCTCCTCTCGAGTCGAACGTTGGGGAAAGCGGGGAAGGGTGCGCATCCGCCACTGTGTGGTCACGAATGGTCCTACGGTCACGAACGGACCTATACACGTCGGGTGAGCTGGGCGAAACTTGGCGTGAGGGGAGGAAGGTCGCGGAATGCCTTTAACCCGCGATCTGTGCACCGCCCATCGAGGAGGGAAGCGGGTGAGGTTCGTTCGTATTGCCACGATTTGCTTTGCTGCATTGCTCGTTCAACCGGCGTTGGGTAAGGGTCCTGAAGGCAAGCGCAAAGAGGCTGCGGCGCAGGGTATAACCTCAAGCTCTGAGAAGATTGCGCCCACCTCTGAGGCGGGAAGTACAACGGTATCTCCCTCTCAAGATGAAGCTGCTGAGGCGGCGGCCGCCGTCTGGTCCGAGGAGGAGATCGCTCAGGCCAAAGCCCATTGCGAGAAAGTTTTGCATGGCGTGGAGGCAGTGATCGAGCCGGTCGAGCCGATCAAGGAGGGCGAGTGCGGTGCACCTGCGCCTGTGCGGCTCATCAGCATCGGGCGCAATCCAGAGGTCACCCTGTCGCCCCCGGTCACTGTCAACTGCGATCTGGTCGCGACACTTGCCAACTGGATCAAGGAAGACCTTCAGCCCCTAGCGAAGAAACACCTCGGCGCACCGATCGTGAGCGTGCGCACGATGAGCTCGTACTCCTGCCGCAATGCCTACGGCCGTAAGTCGACGCGCCTTTCTGAGCACGCCCTGGCAAACGCCATCGATATCGGCAGCTTCAAGACCAGTGACGGAAAAGAGGCGAACCTGCTGAATGGCTGGGGGCTCACGGCGCGTGACGTGCAGGCCCTGGTCGCAAAGGCCAAAGCTGCGGAGGAGGAACTAAAGACCGCTAAAGCCGGTAAGTCCAAATCCGCTGAACCGGCCGTCGTGGCTGTGCAAGTTCCTGAAACGAAAGGCAAGCAGAAGAAGGGCCAGATGATCCAGGCCGCGAGCGCTTCCTCTCCTCCGTTGCCCGTGCGGAAGCCATCTGTCGTCGCGCGGGAGTGGCGCGTTCGCCTGGTGACGACGGCTCGCGCGGCGGAGCTCCGGCCGCCTTTACCAACGAGAGCGAAGTCGCAATCCGCCTCGGGGACGGTTCTCGCGAGCGCGGCGAGCCATCTCGGAGGCCCGGACGCCGAAGCAGCTGAGGCTGCGCCACAGGCGTTCGACCCCAATGACGGGGTAGCCCTGTTCCTCAGGGCCGCTCACGAGACTGCCTGCAAAAGATTCGGCACGGTGCTCGGGCCAGAGGCCAACGAGGCCCACCGCAACCATTTCCACCTGGACATGGCCAAGCGCAGGAACGGCAACTACTGCGAATGATTGTAACAGACCCTGCACCAGCCCTTGCCATTCGCGTCTGACGCGACGATGGTGACGGCAGATCGTCAGTCAGAGCCAGGGTCTGCCATGACACCCAGGACCGGCCTCGCCGAACGCGCCACCCTGCCTCGGGGAGATACCGCTGCGCCTGCCCCGCTTGGCATGTTTCCCGCAGTGCGCATGCGTCGGAATCGACGGACGGAGTGGGCGCGCCGTCTCGTTGCTGAGAGCGTGCTTACCCCGGCCGATCTCATCTGGCCAATCTTCGTGGTCGAGGGCACCAACACGCGAGTGCCAGTTGAATCAATGCCGGGAGTAGACCGGCTCTCGGTCGATCTGGTGGTGGCGGCCGCGGAGGAGGCGATTGCGCTCGGCATTCCGGCCATTGCGCTGTTTCCTTACACCGATCCGGCTTTGCGCACCGACGATGCACGAGAGGCGTTCAATCCGGATAACCTCGTCTGCCGGGCGACCCGGGCAATCCGGAAGGCCGGCCTCGACATCGGGATCGTGCTCGACGTGGCGCTCGACCCCTACACAAGTCACGGCCATGATGGCTTGATGCGCGGGGATGTGATCCTCAACGACGAGACGTTGGAGGCCCTGATCCGCCAGTCGCTCGTGCAAGTCGAGGCGGGATGCGACATCCTCGCACCATCGGACATGATGGACGGGCGCATCGGTGCCATCCGCCAGGCGCTCGAGGCTGCTGGTCACCACTCGACTCAGATCATGGCATACGCGGCCAAGTATGCCTCCGCCTTCTATGGCCCCTTCCGGGAAGCGGTCGGCTCGGCTGGAGCACTCCGGGGTGACAAACGCACCTATCAGATGGACCCGGCGAACACCGACGAAGCCCTGCGCGAGGTGGCACTCGACATCGCCGAAGGTGCCGATATGGTCATGGTGAAGCCAGGCATGCCTTATCTCGATATCGTCCGGCGGGTGCGCGACACTTTCGGCGTGCCGACGTTCGCCTATCAGGTCTCCGGCGAGTACGCGATGCTGATGGCCGCCTCCGAGCGGGGCTGGCTCGAAGGAGACAAGGTGATGATGGAGAGCCTCATCGCGTTCAAGCGCGCAGGTGCCGCCGGCATATTGACGTACTTCGCACCGCGTGCTGCCCGGTTGCTCGCTGCGTCTCGCTGATCTTGGCTAGCGGTGTTTTTCACTGTTTCCGCGGGCACGGGGGCACGTCCTGGCGCCGCCACAGACTTTGAGCCTGCTCAACGAGCCGCTTTGATGTGCTCCCCAAAATGCGGCGGCGCGACACGTTTGGGTTTACGCAGCGTTTGCCCTGGTAAAGGAGCCCTGTCGTCGCGATGCTTGATTACGAGATGCTGGCTCACTTACTCTCGTTAGACGTGTGAAGCGCGTGCGTTCACCCCTGTCCCCTGGACGTCACCTGAATGACAGAACAACAGAAGAATTTCCCCGAATTCTACGTGACCGCACCGCAGCCGTGTCCTTATCTGCCGGGGCGGCTCGAGCGTAAGCTGTTCACGCATTTGACGCACGACAAGCCGCCGGCACTGATCGACAACCTGCTCAAGGGCGGCTTCCGTCGCAGTCAGAACATTGCCTACATGCCCTACTGCGAGGGCTGCCAGTCCTGTGTGTCGGTGCGTGTCGCGGTGAACGATTTTCGGCTGAGCCGCAGCTTCCGCCGCGTTCTCGATGCAAACAAGGATCTCACGGTCCGGCGCATTCCGCCGCGCCCCACGGCAGAGCAGTACGCGCTCTTTCGCGAGTACATCGATGCCCGTCATGCGGACGGCGGCATGGCGGACATGACGGTGCTCGACTACGCGATGATGATCGAGGACAGCATCGTCGATACCTTTCTGAGCGAATATCGGTTGCGGACAGGTGACGATACGGAGCCGCAATCAGCTGCTCCCCTCATGGGCATTGCGCTGTGTGACCGGCTCTCAGATGGCGTGTCGATGGTCTACAGCTTCTACGACACGACCGTCCCGCGCCGGAGCCTCGGCACCTACATGATCCTCGAGCACATCGAATACACGCGTCGGCTTGGCCTGCCTTACCTCTACCTCGGTTATTGGATCGAGGGCTCGCGCAAGATGAGCTACAAAACTCGGTTCAAGCCCCAGGAACGTTTGACCAGCAGTGGATGGGTGAGGGTAGACGAGTAAAAAGGTCACCCATAGCCGTATTTACCTCGCTTATCGGCGGGTCACTTACGTGGATATTGACCGCAAACGTATCTCGCAATGCATTGCTGGAGAGGCTGCCCCGTCAGCGAGATTTGTGCCTGGCAGTACATGACGCAGTCATCGTAGGTACGTTCCGGCTTTGGGTACTGCTCGCAGTTCTTCTCGTTGATGCACTGCCGCAGCGTCATGGTTTCCGGTGCATTGTCGCGGCAATCTTGGACACATTCGTGATAAGTCCAGGTTGGGATTTCCTCGCTAAAGCTTGAGGCAAAAAGAATCATTAAGCTGGCGCAGAGCACGCCAGCCAGCAACAGAAGCCGCATATCCCCGCGTCCCCCCTAACCTCTGGTCTAAAGCCCTCTCCCAGAGGATGCGGAACTCAACTTAAACTCTTTTTCTTCATTATCCCAGTCGCTTGATCCACGACCGGGCCATTTCCTGCACATTCTGTGGCGCCGTTCCACCATAGCTGGTCCGACTTTTCACTGAGTTTTCAACGCCTAGCACGGAGTAGACGTCCTCAGTGATGCGCGGCTCGATGGCCTGCATTGCTTCGAGCGGCAGCTCTTCCAGCTCGACGCCACGCGATTCGGCGGCAGCAACGATACGCCCAGTAATGTGATGGGCCTCGCGGAACGGCAAATTCAGCCGGCGCACCAGCCAGTCCGCGAGATCCGTCGCAGTTGAATAGCCGCGCCCAGCCGCCTGCCGCATCACCTCAGGTACGGGCTCCATGTCCTCGACCATTCCGGTCATGGCGGCGATAGAGAGCGCGAGATTATCGAGGGCGTCGAACGTGACCTCCTTGTCCTCCTGCATGTCCTTGGAATAGGTGAGCGGCAGTCCCTTCATTACCATCAGCAGGCTCTGGAAGGCCGCAGCGATCCGGCCGACCTTGGCGCGCGTCAGCTCGGCAGCGTCCGGATTGCGCTTCTGCGGCATGATCGAGGAGCCGGTGGTGAACCGGTCCGAGAGCCGGATGAAACCGAACTGCGGTGTCATCCAAATCACGATCTCCTCCGCGAGTCGCGACAGGTGCATGGCCGCGATGCTGGCGGCGGCCAGCGTCTCCAATGCGAAATCGCGGTCCGATACGCTGTCGAGCGAGTTGGCCGTCGGCCGGTCGAAGCCGAGCGCGCGCGCCGTCATCTCGCGATCGATCGGAAAAGATGTTCCGGCCAGCGCCGCGGCTCCCAGTGGACATTCATTGAGCCGCTTGCGCGCGTCTTGGAGCCGGCCCCGGTCGCGCGCAAGCATCTCCACGTAGGCGAGCAGATGATGGCCGAAGGTGACGGGCTGCGCGGGCTGCAGATGCGTAAAGCCCGGCATGATCGTCGCTGCGTGTGCCTCCGCCTTGCGTGCGAGAGCAAGCTGCAATTCCTTCAATGCGGCATCGAGTTCATCGATGCGGTCGCGCACATAGAGCCGGAAATCGAGCGCAACCTGGTCATTGCGCGAGCGCGCCGTATGGAGGCGCCCGGCCGGCGCGCCGATGAGATCCTTGAGGCGCGCCTCGATGTTCATGTGCACGTCCTCAAGCGATCGAGAGAACGTGAATTGGCCGGACTCAATCTCGCCCATGATTTGATCGAGCCCGGCCTGAATGGCGGCCTCGTCCTCCGCAGAGATGATTCCCTGGGCGGCGAGCATTGCCGCATGCGCCTTTGAGCCACGGATATCCTGGGGGGCGAGCACTTTGTCGAACTCAATGGAGGCATTAATCTCCTCCATGATCTGGGCCGGAGACATGGAGAAGCGGCCTCCCCACATTTTATTGGCCGGACCGCCGGCTGAGTTTTCGTCCATGGATCGGGGCTCCCGGTTCAGGTCGCGACACCACACGTTCGATGAAAGGGCCGAGTCTGCGAAAATGTTGAGCTCGACATCCGCCAGATCCGGGCTAATCGTCCTCGCGGCAGCACTGGTCGGATTTGGCGCGGTATACGTCACCCTGGGACCGGATGACAATGGCAGGACGTCTGCGCCCTCGACCACTCCTGCCGCCGAAACTGCGGCGAAACTACCGGAGACGCTACCCAAAGGGCCAGGCGCAAATCCGCTGAGCAAGGGCGATATGGCGGCGTTCGTGTTCAAGAGCGAGCCGGAGCCGCTGCCTGAGTTCTCCTTCGTCGACGCCACAGGTGTGGAGCGGAGCCTGAAGGATTGGGAAGGGCGTGTCGTTCTGTTGAATTTGTGGGCCACTTGGTGTGCGCCGTGCCGAAAAGAAATGCCAGCCCTTGATCGGCTGCAGCAGGCGCTCGGCTCCGATCGCTTCGAGGTCGTGGCGCTGAGCGTTGATCGCGGCGGCATCGAGAAGTCGAAGGCCTTCTTCGATGAGATCGGCGTCAAGGCGCTGAAGCTGTACGTCGATCCCTCGACTCGCGCCACATCGAAATTGAAGGCTGTTGGACTGCCTGCAACGCTCCTGATCGACGAACAAGGCCGCGAGATCGGTCGCCTCACGGGTCCCGCGGAATGGGACAGCGAGGATGCGAAACGGCTCATCCAGGCGGTCCTCGGAAGCTAAACTAGAACTCTCGTTCTGCAGCAGATCAAGGGCGCTGTTTCAAGAAAGAACGGGCCGCTTTGGCCCGTTCAGTTTTTCCTCACGTAAACGACGGCGCCTGTTTCACTCGCTCCGCAAAGCATCGATCGGGTTGAGCAACGCGGCGCGGCGGGCAGGGAAGAAGCCGAACAAAATTCCCGTCATTGCCGCGGCAGCGAGAGCAATGCCCACAGCCTGGGCATTGATGAGGATGGGCCACTCGGCCGAGACAGCAACGATGGCGGCGCCGCCAATGCCGATCACGATGCCGATGATGCCGCCGAGCAGACTGAGCGTGACCGCCTCCACCAAGAACTGGAGAAGAATATCACGCCGGCGTCCGCCAACGGCCATGCGGAGACCGATCTCGCGCGTCCGCTCCGTTACCGACACGAGCATGATGTTCATGATGCCGATGCCGCCGACGATCAGCGAGATGGCAGACGTTGCGCCCAGCAGCCAGCTCATGGTGGAAAGCGCCGCGGTCCTGGTCTTCATGAACTCGGCGAGGTTGCGCACGTTGAAATCATCCTCTGCGCCCGGCCGGATCCGACGCCGCTCGCGCAGCACCATCTCGATCTCCTCCTGAGCGACCGCAAGGTCCGCGTTCGGCTCGAATTTCACGTAAATCTGCCCGACCTGATCGTTGACGACCTGGCTCCGGCCGATAATGCGGCCACGCGCTGCCGTAACGGGAATGAAGATGATGTCGTCCTGGTCGCGGCCGAAGCTCGACTGCCCTTTGGAGCTCAGCACGCCGATCACCTGGAACGGCACGTTCCTGATGCGGATCGTTGCACCGACCGGATCGCCGGCCCCAAAGAGCTTTTCCGCCACTGTCCGACCAAGGATCGCCACGCGGGCACCGGACGTCACCTCCTGCGGGGTCATTTCACGACCTTCGGCGAGAGGCCAGTCGCGCACCTCGAAGTACTGGTCGTGCACACCGCCGATCTGCGTGGTCCAGTTCATGTTCCCGTTCACAACGGGAGCACTGCCCTGCAGATAGCCCGAAATAGCGACCACACCGGGAACCTTGTCGCGGATCGCCTGCAGATCACGCTCAGAAAGCGGCAATCTCGTACCAGCGCCCGCAGACCGCCCTCTGATGCGCGAGTCGCCGGGATAAACGACCAGCATGTTGGAGCCCAGAGCAGCGATCTGCTGATCGATCTGGTTGGTCGCGCCAGAGCCTACGGCCACCATGATGATGACCGAGCCGACGCCGATGATGATGCCAAGTGTCGTAAGAACGGAGCGCAGCAGGTTCGTGCGTAATGCGGAAAGCGCAACGAACAGACTGTCGATGAGGCTCATTCTGCGGCCCTCCTCTGAAAGCCCGCCTGCGGCCTGTCCTCGACGATGTGGCCGTCGCGGAAAACGACCACACGACGCGCATATTCGGCCACTTCGGGCTCGTGCGTGACGATGACGACCGTGATGCCCTCTTCATTGAGTTCGCAGAAGAGCTGCATGATCTCAGCCGTCGTCTTGGTGTCGAGCGCGCCGGTTGGCTCGTCGGCCAGCAGGATTTTCGGGTTGTTGACGAGCGCGCGGGCGATGGCGACGCGTTGCTGCTGACCGCCTGAAAGCTGGCGCGGGTGGTGGTCCATGCGGCTCGCGAGCCCCACCTGCTCCAACCGCCGCCGCGCCAAAGCTTCCGGATTCGACGGCTTGGGATGGGCATAGAGCAGCGGCAGCATGACCTGCCGGAGCGCGGTCGTGCGCGGCAGCAGATTGAACTGCTGGAACACGAAGCCGATGGTCCGATTGCGCAGGTCGGCGAGCTCGTCAGACGAAAGCGTGGAGATGTCCCGCCCGTCGATCGAAAGGCTTCCTGAGGTCGGCACGTCGAGAGCGCCGATCAGGTTCATCATCGTCGACTTACCGGAGCCGGAAGGCCCCATGATGGCCACGAACTCGCCTTCCTCGATCTCGAGCGAAACATTGTCGAGGGCCCGGACGGTCTGATCGCCCATTTTGTAGACCTTCGACACGTTCCTGGCCGAGATCAGCGC
>QGVC01000191.1 GCA_003242645.1 Pseudomonadota bacterium | reverse complement strand
GTGCTCGAGAGACCTTCCAGCAATTCTTCTCGCGAGACGGCACGGCCTTCCCGGGCCGACCAGATCGTACCCACGAGCGCCTGGTCCTGCTGAGCCGACACTCGACCCTCCGTTTGGGTTGCACTGCCACTCTGCGCGCTGGCACCTTCGGCCGGGAAGATTAGCAGGCCAAGGCTCAGCACCACAGCAGCGCAGCGCCCCACGGCCATACTAACGCTCCTTGAGCGGCGGCAAGCCCTTGCGCTCGCGCATCATGTTCACGAAGCGGATGAACAGATAGTGGCTGTCCTGCGGGCCAGGCGAGGCCTCTGGGTGATACTGGACTGAGAACACCGGCCGGCCCTTGAGCCGCAAGCCGCAATTGCTCCCGTCGAACAGCGAGACGTGCGTCTCCTCGACATCGGCTGGCAGCGTATCGCGGTCTACAGCGAAGCCGTGGTTCATGGACGTGATCTCGACCTTGCCGGTCGTGAAGTCCTTTACCGGGTGGTTCGCTCCGTGGTGGCCTTGGTGCATCTTCACGGTGCGTGCTCCAACGGCAAGGCCAAGGAGCTGATGGCCGAGGCAGATGCCAAACAAGGGCAGTCCCGAGTCGATCAGCCGCTGGATCTCAGGCACAGCATACTTGCCCGTTGCCGCTGGATCTCCTGGTCCGTTCGAGAGAAACACTCCATCGGGTTTCCGCTCGAGGATCTCTTCCGCGGTCGTTGTGGCAGGAACCACCGTCACGCGACACCCGGCGCTCGCGAGCGAGCGAAGGATGTTCCGTTTCAGGCCATAGTCGACCGCGACGACGTGAAACTCGGGATTGAGCTGGCGGGGATAGCCTTTGCCCCACACCCAGCGCATCTCGTCCCACGTGTAGCTCTGGCCGGTCGTCACCTCCGGCACGAGGTCAAGCCCCACGAGACCCGGCCAGGCCCGTGCCTCCGCCTTCAGCTTCTCGATGTCAAAGACCCCAGACGGCTCGTGCGCGATGACCGCATTGGGCATGCCCTGAGCGCGAATCCGTGCGGTCAACGCCCGCGTATCGACCCCGCAAATCGCTATGATGCCACGCGCCTTGAGCCAAGCATCGAGATGCTCAACCGCGCGGTAATTGGACGGAGACGTAATATCGGCCCGCAGCACGCAACCGCGCACGCCAGAGCGCATGGCGAGGTTGGAGGTCTCGGTATCCTCGGGATTGGTGCCGACATTGCCGATGTGCGGGAAGGTAAAGGTGATGATCTGCCCGGCGTAACTGGGATCGGTGAGGATCTCCTGGTAGCCGGTCATGGCGGTATTGAAGCAGACCTCGCCGACTGCCGATCCGACTGCTCCCAGCCCACGGCCGGTGATCACGGTGCCGTCTGCAAGCACAAGGCGGGCAGTCATCAGCGGCTCGGCCCAGGGCGCGGGCGCACTGCGGCGGATGGATTGGGTTATCGCTGTCATGATCGGCTCCAGGCGGCGCGGCCGCATCGGCAAAGGGCACCGCTCGCTGCATCGCAATAAGCTGTTTGCAGACCGGCAACCTATGTGAGGCGGCGGAACACGTCAATCAATGGGTGCCAGCCTTGCGACGATGCCACTGGGGGCGTACATCACGCCAATACTAGGAGGAGGTGTCATGCGCGATCAGATCAACCAGGCCATCAAGGAGGCCATGAAAGCGGGTGACAAGCGCCGGCTTGCTACCTTGCGGCTCATCTCCGCGGCCATCAAGGATCGCGACATTGCAGCTCAGATCGACAGCGCCGGGCAGCCCACCGGCACTGACAAGATTTCCGACGCGGAGGTTCTGCAGCTCCTCCAGAAGATGGTGAAGCAGCGGCGCGAGTCGGCTGAAACCTATCGCCAGGCTGGACGCCAGGACCTCGCTGACCAGGAGTTGGCCGAGATCGCCGTTATTGAGGAATTTCTGCCGAAACAGCTCAGCGAGGAGGAGACCCGCGCTGCGGTGGCCGAAGTGGTGCGAGAGCTCGGCAGCGCCAGCCTCAAGGACATGGGCCGGACAATGGCCGCTCTCAAAGAGCGCTATGCAGGCCGCATGGACTTCGCCAAAGCGAGCGCAATCGTGAAGGAGCTCCTAAAGTAGCCGGTGGTTTCCATCCGCGGCCTCCTGTGGATAGCGGGTCTAAGCCTACGATAACGCCTTGGCAGGGCGGTAAAATTGGCGCGAATCGGCTTAGTGAAGTGCGTCGTAACGTGGGATCAATCGGGTTCGATGCGCTTTCCGCCCGCCCTTCTCGACGAGATTCGCGCCCGGCTGCCGGTTAGTCAGGTGGTCTCGCGCAAGGTGTCCCTGAAGCGGCAGGGGCGCGAGTATGTCGGGCTCTCACCTTTCAAAGCGGAGAAGACGCCCTCCTTCTTCGTCAATGATCAGAAGGGCTTCTATCACTGCTTCTCCTCGGGCGAGCACGGCGACATCTTCACGTTCCTCATGAAGACGGAGGGGCTGTCGTTCCCTGAAGCGGTGGAGCGGCTGGCTGCCGAAGCTGGTGTGCCGATCCCGCGGATGAGCGACGCGGACGCACGCAAGGAGGATCAGCGCGTCCGGCTCTTGGCCGTATTGGAAGCAGCGGCGAGCTTCTTCGAGGCAGAGCTCCGGGGCAGCGGCGGCGCCGAGGCACGGCGTTACCTCGAGCGGCGCGGCGTTTCATGGGACGCGGTCACGCGGTTTCGCCTTGGCTACGCGCCTGCTGGGCGAGCAGCGCTCAAGGAGCATCTGGCGAGGTTAGGTTTCACCGCCGAGGAAATGACGCTCTCCGGCATGGTGGTTGCGGGAGACGACATCCCCGTCTCTTACGATCGCTTCCGGCATCGGGTAATGTTTCCGATCTGCGATCACAAAGGCCGGATCATCGCCTTCGGCGGGCGGGCGCTCGATGCCAATGCCACGGCGAAATACCTGAACTCGCCGGAGACGCCGCTTTTCCACAAGGGGAACGTCCTCTTCAACGCCCACCAGGCCAGACCGGCCGCCTACGAGCGCAACCAGATCATCGTGGTCGAAGGCTACATGGACGTCATCGCCCTGAGCGAAGCGGGATGGACGAACACGGTAGCCCCACTCGGCACGGCGCTCACCGAAAACCAGCTCCACCTTTTATGGCGAATGGCTCCGGAGCCGATCCTGTGCTTCGACGGGGATTCAGCCGGACGCCGCGCCGCCTATCGGGCAATCGATGCGGCGCTTCCGCACCTCCAGCCTGGGCGCAGCTTGGTGTTCGCATTCCTCCCCGAAGGCTCCGATCCCGATGATCTGGTGCGGCAGCAGGGGGCCGAGGCTATGCGCCGCGTCATCGAAAAGGCTACCCCGCTCGTTGAGGTGCTGTGGGAACGTGAATGGAAGTCCGGTGAATGGTCCACACCCGAGCGCCGGGCTTACTTGGAGCGGCGGATCGCAACCTTGCTCTCGCGCATCGGCGATACGACAGTTCGGCAACATTATGCCCGCGCATTGAGGAGCAAGCTTCAGGAGGCTTGGCCCGTAATACCCGCTGCTTCCCATCGGCACTATCGCGCCCAATGGGACCGGCGGCAGCCTTACCGTTCCAGCATCCCATCGCGTTATGACGCTCAGAGCCGGTTCGCCGGCAGGTTCGGGTTTCCGCAAAGGCCGCGGCCGAGTGAAAGCCTGAGAAGGAGCCGGCTCGTTGGGCCAGGATACGTGCTCTATCGGGAGGCGTTGCTTCTGCGCACCCTCTTGAATCACCCCTGGCTGGTCGAGGAATACGCTGAAAAGATAGCGGCTATCGAGTTCAGCCTGCCGCCGTTAGCCAAGCTGCGTGACGCCATTCTGTCACTCAAAAGTCACGATATCTCACTTGACAGCAGCCGTTTGCGCACCCAATTGGAGGCGCAGAGCTTGCATCAGGCGATCGATCTCGTCGAGCGGACGATTACGCATAGGTGCTATCGGTTTGCCGAGGCGGATGCGGAACGGGCTGATGTTGAGGCTGGCTTTTGTGATGCCCTCGCGTTGCATGAGCGCCAGATAAGCCTGAAGAAAGCCCTTGAAGCCGCGGAGCGCGATTTCCTCGAGGATGGGAGCGAGGAGTCGCTGGCTAGACTTTACGAGGTGCAGCGCCTGATTGCGAGCCTGGACGGTTGACGCATTCTTGGATTAAACAGCTGCGCTGGCCAACGAGCAGGCGGCGCCGAGGAGGCGCGGCCCTATGGTTGTTTGGGGGGCCTTAGCTTTTGGTGGACATGAGCCTCAAGAGAGTTGCCGGGTAGAGATGGTTCCAATCTTTTTTGAAGACTCGTTCCGGCTCAGCCGACCAAGGCCAACGTGCATAAAGGGCCTTCGTGCACGTCATCGTCCAAGCAGCCCGCGCCTGCCTACAGCGCGTCTGATCGGTAATACGTGAGCCTGTCGCTGCCCAATGTCGAACGCATTCTCTTCCGCTGAGCCTCGCACGCAGATGACACAGAAAACTGAAGAGCAAACGCCACCTCAGGCCGAGCCGGAGCGCGACAGCCCGGTGCTCGATCTGACGGACCAGGCTGTCAAGCGGCTGATCAAGACCGCCAAGGCCCGCGGCTACGTTACGTATGACGAGATAAACGCCGTCCTGCCCTCTGAGGAGGTGTCCTCGGAGCAGATCGAGGACGTGATGGCCATGTTCTCCGACATGGGCATCAACGTCATCGACGGTGACGACCTGGATGAGACCGAAGAGGACGAGGGGGACGGCTACGACGACGACGATGTCGGCCGGGCCCTGACGACACAGTCGCTGCCGTCGAAATCCGATTCGCGCTCAGAACCGATGGAGCGCACGGACGACCCTGTCCGCATGTACCTCCGAGAAATGGGGTCAGTGGAGCTTCTGTCCCGCGAGGGCGAGATCGCCATCGCCAAGCGGATCGAGGCGGGCCGCGAGGCGATGATTGCCGGGCTTTGTGAAAGCCCCCTCACCTTCCAGGCCATCATCATCTGGCGGGACGAGCTGAACGAAGGCAAGGTCCTGCTCCGGGACATCATCGACCTCGAGGCGACCTATGAGGGCCCGGATGCGAAGGCAGCCCCCGTCGTGGATGCAGATTCCGAAGATCGCGCCAATGGCGAGCCGCTGGGCGATCTCGATGACGAGGACGACTACGAGAACGCCATGTCGCTTGCCGCGATGGAGGCGGAGCTCAAGCCCAAGGTCCTCGAAACGTTCGACCGCATCGCGGCCAATTACAAGAAGCTGCGTAAGTTGCAGGACCGCAACCTGGAGATGCAGGTTGCGGGCGAGCAGAGCACGCGCCAGCAGCAGAAGGCCTATGCCAAGCTGCGCGAGGAGATCATCAAGGACGTCAAGAGTCTTCAGCTCAACAACAACCGCATTGAGAGCCTCGTCGAGCAGCTGTACGCGATCAACAAGCGTCTGGTGAGCCTCGAAAGCCAGCTCATGCGCCTGGCGGAGAACCACGGCGTTTCGCGCAACGAGTTCCGGGACGAGTACTACGGCAACGAGCTCGACCAGACCTGGCTCGACCGCATGGCCCAGTCCGGCAAGAAGAACTGGGCCAACTTCATCAACAATGAGCGGGCTCAGATCGAGGAGATCCGCGCCGAGATCCACAATCTTGCAACCGAGACCGGCCTGGAGATCCCCGAGTTCCGGCGCATCGTCCAGACCGTGCAGAAGGGCGAGCGCGAGGCCCGGCAGGCGAAGAAGGAGATGGTGGAGGCCAACCTGCGCCTCGTCATCTCGATCGCCAAGAAGTACACGAACCGCGGACTGCAGTTCCTGGACCTGATCCAGGAGGGCAACATCGGCCTAATGAAGGCGGTCGACAAGTTCGAGTACCGCCGGGGCTACAAGTTCTCGACTTACGCGACGTGGTGGATCCGGCAGGCGATCACCCGCTCGATTGCCGACCAGGCGCGCACCATCCGCATCCCCGTGCACATGATCGAGACGATCAACAAGATCGTGCGCACGAGCCGGCAGATGCTGCACGAGATCGGCCGCGAGCCGACGCCGGAGGAGCTGGCCGAGAAGCTTGCGATGCCGCTCGAGAAGGTGCGGAAGGTGTTGAAGATTGCCAAGGAGCCAATCAGCCTCGAAACGCCGATCGGCGACGAGGAGGACAGTCACCTCGGCGACTTCATCGAGGACAAGAACGCGATCCTCCCGATCGACGCGGCTATTCAGTCGAACCTGCGCGAGACAACCACCCGCGTTCTCGCCTCCCTCACGCCGCGTGAGGAGCGCGTGCTGCGCATGCGGTTCGGTATCGGTATGAACACGGATCACACGCTCGAAGAGGTCGGCCAGCAATTCTCGGTCACCCGCGAGCGTATCCGCCAGATCGAGGCCAAGGCGCTCCGCAAGCTGAAGCACCCGAGCCGCAGCCGGAAGCTAAGGAGCTTTTTGGATAACTGACGGCTACGATCACTCCCGATAGTGTTGCTCCGAGCCAATGTTACGCCCAACTCTCGCCAGGGTGAGAGAGTTGGGCGCTGTCCAAGTGCAAGTAGCAGTTCAATGGTTCTGGCGGAGGCCCGAGACTTCAGCTCACCGGCAGCAAGAGCGCTTGGCGCTATATCCTGCCAGCCTGGTGCTCGTGGCCCGTCTAGTGCTTGTGCCTACTTTTTCGCTGGCGGCGGCGATGCCTTCGTATTCGTTGGAGCCGCATTCGTTGGAGCTGCTGCCTTCGTAGCAGATTTCTGCTTGGCTTCGGGCCCGCCTTTCTGGTCAGCAGCGGCGGTTGGAGCGGGAGCAGGCTGCATCTGCACGCCCAAGCCAAAGAGTCGCCAGTCTCCGCCGACGTACTCGAACAACATATCGAAATTGATGCGCTCGGGCTTTGTGTCGACAAAGCCGGTAAGCCGCAGTCGACCGGCATCATCAATGGCGGGTTGGCGCACAAGTTTGGGATTGAAGAACAGGATTGGAGAGAAGTCCAATCTGCGCTGCCGCAGCTCCCTGAATATGTCCGACAATTGCGCGGCCGAGTTCACGGCCTGGAACGACGGGCTCCCCAGATCGCGGAGCACTGTGTAATTCC
>QGVC01000005.1 GCA_003242645.1 Pseudomonadota bacterium | reverse complement strand
CAGCACAGCTATGGCCGCCGTCAGCGCCTGCTCCCAGCCGTGCCCCAGGAGCATCCAGCCGATGAACGTCAACAGGCCCAGCAGATGCACCGCGGGCGCATAAAGGCGCGCAGCCCGGTCCGCGAGGCGCACATACCGCCCCCGGCTTTGCTCAGCGGCCGTCATCAGCCGCCCGATCTCGGCAAGCAGCGTGCCTTCGTTGGTGGCCGTCGCCTCGATCAGCAACGGCTGGCCCATGTTGACCGTGCCGGCGAACACTTGGCGACCTGGGTCAACGGTAACCGGCGTCGCCTCGCCCGTGATGAGGCTTTCATCGACGGCCCCGGTGCCTTCGATGACTCGGCCGTCAACTCCGATCCGCTCGCCCGTTGCCACAAGGATGCGCATCCCCGGCGCAAGGAGACGCGCCGGAAGCCGCTCCGTGCGGCCGTCCGCCTCGACGACCGTCGCCATCATGGAGCGCAGACCGAGCAGGTTGGCCGCAGCCCCTGCCGCGCGCGTGCGCATCCGCTGGTCGAGGAAGCGACCGATCAGCAGGAAGAAGAGAAGCGATACGGAAGCATCGAAATAGACGTGCTCGCTGCCCCGCATCGTTTGATAGAGGCTCATGCCCGTCGCCAGCAGGATCGCCAGCGAGATCGGCACGTCCATGTTGAGATTGCGGGCCTTCAGCGCGTCGACGGCCGAGCGGAAGAACGGCTGGCCTGCATAGGCCACTGCTGGCAACGCGATGAGCGCCGAGATCCAGTGGAAGAGCGTCTGGATCGACTGCTCCATGTCGCCGCCGGCCTGTCCCGACCATACGGAGACCGAAAGCAGCATGATGTTGGCGGCAGCGAAGCCCGCCACACCGACGCGACGCAGGAACTGCTGGTCGGCCTGCCCGGCATCTGCTGCATCGTCGAGTAGCGGAGCGGCTTTGTATCCCGCCTTTGCCAGCGCCTCGATCAAGTCCTCGGCGCTCCGCCGGCCTTTCTCGCTCACCACGGTCACGCGACGAGCCGATAGATTTGCCCGTGCCGAAATCACGCCTGGCTCGCTGCTCAGCGCCTGCTCGACCTTCCGCATGCACCCGCCGCAGTGCATGTTCTCGACGACAAGCGTGGTCGTTTCGAGCGGTGCGTCTTGCTGCTTGCGATCTGTTGTGACGGGAGCGACCGCGAGATCCGTCAGGACTTGACCCATTCCCGCTTCCTCAATCTGTAAACTGGCTCCTTGTCCCCCGTGCCGATCCAGACGGCCTGGAGATCAACCAGCCAGGCGCCAGGCGAAAGCTCCTCAATCGGCGCGGCGTATCGGCCGGGCTCGACCTCAATGAGCGTCACTTTCCGATCATGCCGATTAGTCGATGGCCGACCCACGACGCCGGAGACGAACAAGCCGGAAACCGGCCGCCCATTACGGTCGCGCAGCACGAGCGACAGCCCCTCTTCCGGAACGAGCTTCGTCTCAGCCGACCAACCGAGGCTCTCCTGGCGTTCGGCGGCAGCAATGCGCTTGTTGTAGTGCAATCCCTTGCGGTAAGGCTCGTCGGCGACGACGCCGGTATATGTCGAAAGCGCCGAATACAGAAAAATGCCGTTCGCCAAGAACACCGTTCCAAAAAAGGCGAGCACGCCGATCAGCACATGCCGCCCGGTCAGTCCTTCCGAACGTTTCGCTGACATCATCGCGCCTCCACACCTCATTTGCCGGGTGACGCGCTTTGGAAGATGGCATCCCGGCGCATTTCGGTGCCGGTTTCAGCATCCCTGACAATGAAGTCGAAGCGGGTCGAAGGTGGCGTCAGATCGCCGACATGCTCCGGCGGAACCGTAACCAGAACTCGCACTTCACGAACATCGTCGGGCGGAACGCTGATGGCGCCATTGCCGTCATGGCCGACGATCCTCATCTGCGCCCCCGGCAAGCCTTCGACGGCGAGATCGACGTTCACAGCTTCGTGCCGCTTGTTCAGCACTTTCACCGAATACGCATTGCGCACGCCGCCATCGGAGAGCGGCACGAACAGCACGCCGCGATCGTGCAGAACGTTGACCTCGAGCGTCGTGCGTGAAATCAGCCCGAGCGCCATCACGCCTGCAACGAGCACGATCAGGCAGGAGTAAAGCACTGTCCGAGGACGGACCAACTTCAGGGGCTCATGGTTGACGCCGGCAGCCTTGGCCTCCTTTTTCGCGATTGTGTCGTAAGCAATCAGGCCACGCGGACGCCCGACCTTGTCCATGATCTCGTTGCAGGCATCGATGCAGAGCGCGCACTGAATGCATTCGAGTTGCAGACCGTCACGAATATCGATGCCCATCGGGCAAACCGCCACGCAGGCCTTGCAATCGATGCAGTCGCCGCGCCCCTCCCAGCCTTGGCCTTTGCGCAGTGGCCCGCGCGGCTCGCCCCTGTCGGCTCTGTAGCTGACGAGCAGCGTATGGCGATCGACCATCGCGCCCTGGATGCGCGGCCACGGGCACATGTAAATGCAGACCTGCTCGCGCGCGATGCCGCCGAGCAAATACGTAGTGAACGTGAAAATGCCGAGGAAAAGATACGCAATTGCCGGTGCCGTGCCGGTGACCAGCTCCCTCGCAAGCGTCGGTGCATCGCGGAAATAGAAGACGAGCGCACCGCCCGTGGCCAAAGCGATAAGAAGCCACGAGAGATGTGTCATGGTTTTCTTGAAAATCTTCGTTGCGGTCCAGGGCTCCTTATCGAGGCGGATGCGCGCGTTGCGGTCGCCCTGCCAAAACCGCTCGACGGCGATCATGAGGTCGGTCCAAACGGTCTGCGGGCACGCATAGCCGCACCAAACGCGGCCTGCCAACGCTGTAACGAGAAACAGGCTAAGGGCCGAAATCACCAGGATGCCTGTGATGTAGTAGAGCTCCTGGGGCCAGATTTCGAGAAAAAACAGGAACAATCGGCCATTGGCGAAATCGAGCAAAACAGCCTGGTCGGGCAAATTTGGACCGCGATCCCAACGCAGCCAGGGCAGCAGGTAATAAACGCTGAGCGTAATCGCCATGACCGCCCATTTGATGTTCCGGAATCGGCCGTGGGCGAGGCGCGGATAGACCTTCTGCCGAGCTGCATAAAGCTCCCGCCGATCCCTCCGGTTGATGGCAGCAACATCGTGCCGTTCGACCCCGGGCGCGGCTTCATTGATGAAATCGGCAGGCTTTAGATTTTGCGGCATGGAGGTCATCGGTCTCCTTACCCTCCTGCGTCGGAGAAATCAGAGGTGAGGAGCAGGCCCGTCCGCCTCGCTGCCCCTCACCTACCCTCGCCTACAGACCATGGTCGAGGGCGCTACGCTTTGCTTTCGGACAAAGTCCGGCTACCGCTCATTGTCCGCCACCAAGCGAGTGGACATAGACGGCGAGCGACTTGATCGTCACTGGATCAAGACGGCCCTCCCATGATGGCATCTGGCCGCCACGGCCCGTCCTGATGCTCTCCATGATATCTTCCTTTGAGCCGCCATAGAGCCAGATCGCATCCGCGAGGTTCGGCGCACCTAGCTCGACGTTGCCTTTACCGTCCTCGCCGTGACACGCGACGCACTGCTCCGCAAAGATTTCCCGCCCGCGCGCAACCGCCGCCTCATCCGTCGCCCGGCCGGACAGAGACAGGACGTACTCTGCCGTATCGGAGATCTGATTACGATCGAGGAGCTGGTCGATGCCAAATCGCGGCATCTGGCTATCACGCCCCTCGGGGTGGCCCGAGCGAATTCCGAAGCGGATCGTGTTGTGGATGTCCTCGATGCTCCCGCCCCACAGCCATTCATCATCGTTGAGGTTAGGATAGCCGGGGAACCCTTGCGCGCCGCGGCCATGGCATGGCGCGCAGTTGTCGGCGAAAACCGCAGCGCCTCCGGCCATTGCGAACCGCAGGAGCTCCGGATCGTCCTTCACTTGCTCAAGTGGTGTCGCGGCGAGCGCATCGCGGAACTTCGCTTGTTCGGCACGCGCAGCTTCGATCTGCTCAGCCACCACCGCTCGCTGACTATAGCCAAGCACACCTTTCGTGTATCCTGTCAGCGTCGGAAAGGCTGGATAGAGCACCCAGTAGCCGATGGACCAGATGATGGTGGCCCAGAACGTCCAAACCCACCACTTGGGGAGCGGCTTGTTCAGTTCCTTGATGCCGTCCCACTCATGACCGGTGGTCTCGACACCGGTGACCTCGTCGATTTCTTTCGTGCTCATTTGCGGCCTCTGCGGAGAGCGGTGTCATCATCGAGATCGAGCGCTTGACGTTGCGCCGCTTCGAAGCGCCGGCGATTTCCGGGCCAGAAAGCGTAGGCAATGACCCCGATGAACAGCGCTATGAAAAGGAACAGCGAGGTGATCTGGCTGAATTGTGCGACAGTGTCGTAGGTCATGATGCTGGCCCTCACCTCAGGTTGGGGCCGGCGGCATCGAAGCTGGCGAAATCAACCAGCGTGCCGAGCACCTGCAGATAGGCGATGAGTGCATCGAGTTCACTGATCTCTTCGCCTGGCCGGCCATCGAACTTGGCGACCTTGGCCTTGGGGTAGCGCTGAAGCAGCTCCCGCGCGGCCCGCGAGTCGGGGTCCACCTGCGCCTTCAAATCGTCGAAGGCTTTCTCGATCATCTCGTCCGTGTACGGAACACCCAAAGCCCGCAGCGTCTTCAGGCGCTCTTGGATATTTTCCGCATCGAGCTTGCGGGTGAGCCACGGATACGCGGGCATGATGCTCTCCGGCACGACGGAGCGCGGATTGATCAAGTGCTCCACGTGCCATTGGTCGGAGTACTTGCCGCCGACCCGGGCGAGATCGGGCCCCGTCCGCTTCGAGCCCCACAGGAACGGATGGTCGTACATGCTCTCCGCCGCGAGGCTGTAATGGCCGTAACGCTCCACTTCGTCACGCAGTGTACGGACCATCTGGCTATGGCAGGTGTAGCAGCCTTCGCGGATGTAGATGTCCCGGCCGGCCAGCTCGAGCGGGGTGTAGGGCCTCATGCCCTGCACCTTTTCGATCGTGCTGTCGATCCAGAACAGCGGTGCAATCTGCACGATGCCGCCTATGGACACGACGATCAGAATGCCGATCAGCAGAAGGATCGAGTTCTTTTCGAGAATTTCGTGTTTCAACATTGCGAAGCCCCCTTATTCCGCCGGAACCGGGCGCAGCTCAGGGGCCGCCGCCACGCGCGGCTGCTCCATTGCGTCCACGGGCTCATCGCCGCGAACGGTGCGCCAGATGTTGTAGGCCATCACCAGTGAGCCGATCAGGAACAGCAGCCCGCCCGTCGCGCGGATAATGTAGAAGGGCTTCATGGCCTCGACGGTCTCGACGAACGAGTACTGCAGGAAGCCGAGGCTATCGTAGGCGCGCCACATCAGGCCCTGGAGGATGCCGGAAACCCACATCGCCGTGATGTAGAGCAGGATGCCGACGGTCGAGATCCAGAAGTGCCACTCGACGAGGCGGAGCGAGTAGAGCCCACGCCGGCCCCACAGCCACGGCACAAGGCAGTAGATGGCGCCGAAGGAGACCATCGCGACCCAACCGAGCGCGCCGGAATGCACGTGGCCGATGGTCCAGTCGGTGTAATGGCTGAGCGAGTTGACCGCCTTTATCGACATCAGCGGCCCCTCGAACGTCGACATGCCGTAGAAGGCGACGGAGACCACGAGCAGCCGGACGACAGGGTCAGTGCGGAGCTTGTCCCAGGCGCCGGACAGGGTCATCAGGCCGTTGATCATGCCGCCCCAGGACGGCATCCACAACATCACCGAGAACGTCATGCCGAGGGTCTGCACCCAATCCGGAAGCGCCGTGTAGTGCAGGTGGTGCGGGCCCGCCCAGATGTAGATGAAGATCAGTGCCCAGAAGTGCACAATTGACAGCCGGTAGGAATAAACCGGCCGCTCAACGCGCTTCGGAATGAAGTAGTACATGATGCCCAGGAAGCCCGCCGTCAGGAAGAAACCAACGGCGTTATGGCCGTACCACCACTGGGTCATCGCATCCTGCACACCGGCGAAGAGGACGTAGCTCTTCGTTTCAGTCAGCGACACCGGCAGAGCCAGGTTGTTCACGATGTGCAGCATCGCGATGGTGACGATGAACGCCAGATAGAACCAGTTCGCGACGTAGATGTGCGGCTCACGACGGCGCGCGATCGTGCCGATGAAAACGAGGAAGTAGACCACCCAAACGATGGTAAGCCAAAGGTCCGCGTACCACTCAGGCTCGGCGTATTCCTTGCTTTGCGTGACGCCGAGGAGGTAGCCGGTGGCCGCAATCACGATGAAGAGCTGATATCCCCAGACGACGAAATAAGGCGCCCAACGGCCGGCAAGTCGCGCATGACACGTCCGCTGCACGACGTAGAAGGACGTGGCGATCAGTGCGTTGCCGCCGAACGCGAAAATAACCGCAGAGGTGTGGAGCGGCCGCATGCGCCCGAAGCTCGTCCACGGCAGATCGAAATTCAGTGCCGGGAAGGCCATCTGCCAAGCGATGAAATCACCGACGGCGAAGCCCGCGATCCCCCAAAAAATGGCTGCGATGGTCGCGACTTTTACTGGGCCGTCGAAATAACCTGGCGCATCCACTAGCGACTTGGATTCTTCGCCAAACGCCTCCCGCAGCACGAACAGCAGGCCAACGCCACACGCCAGCGCCAGCAGAGCTCCGTGGAAAGACATCGCCGCGTCTCGCGCGGTCGCAGCCAGAGTAAGGCCGAGCAGAAGACCAAATCCGCATCCCAAAGCCGCGACGACGTCTGCAAAAGCCCGCCGCTCCACTGTGGTGTTTGTCATGTCAGTGCCCCTCGTATCGGCTACCGGCACAGGTTTTGGTGTCGTACGTGCCGGTTATTCCGCGGCCGTTCTACGTTCTTTGACTTCAATCAAGCTGAAGGCTGTCTGGGCCAAGAAGTCGCGCCCGAGACTGGCAGTTATCTGCTGTCCTGGATGTTTCTCACTTCGTGGGTTTGCACCCCGGCCGTCGCATGACGCAGGAGGATTGCGTAAGCGACTCGCTCCTCAGCGTCCGTCTTGACCTGGACGACCGCGATGCCACCGCCGGCACGCAGATGACGGTCGAGCTGCTGCGCGTGCCGCTCAAGGGCCCAGATGTGAAAGTTCGGCATGACATCCCGCTTGGTGCGGGGCGGATGCGTAGGCTTTGGAGAAACTGGCGCCATGTCCCACGGGCAGGGCCCGCTGGCTTCAGATACAATCCAGGTCTCCACACCAAGGGGAGCTATGCGCTGGCCCCATTCGGAAACGGTCCCAGGCGGCACGGGTGGGGCAATCACCTTCACCTGGATCAGAGGCAGCTCTGCAGCCTTGATCGCGAGAATCGCCTTCTCGAGATCGTCGATGCGCGCAAAGAGGCCGAGCGCGTACCTAATCTTTTCGCTGTCCTGATTTTTCTGGTTGTCATTCATGCCGAATCCCCGCCGCGGCGCGCGCACCCGGTGGAACTGGCACCATTACCCCGATACCGGCATCGCACTTTGATCTAGATCAGTTACTTAGCCGATGGCCGCGGGGGAAAATGGCCAGTTCCATCGGGTTAGGCATCGGCCATGCAGGCAAGCCTCTCGCGATCCTTCAGGATCACCACTGTCGTTCGCGGCAGCTCGATGAGGCCCTTACGCCTGAACTTGCTGAGCGTGCGGCTGACGGTCTCGATCGTCAGGCCGAGATAGTCTGCTATATCCAGCCTCGTCATCGGGAGCCGGATTTGGTTGGGATCCTCTCCCTGCTCCTCGTTGCGCCGAGAGAGCGCGAGCAGGAATGCGGCCAGCTTCGCATCTGCCGACTTCGCGGCGAGGCAGAGCAGATGGTCGCGGGTGGCGGCGAGCTCCAATGCGGCCAGGCGGAGGAATCGCTGCGCCAGCTCCGGCCGCTGAGCCAGCGTCCGCTCGATCACGGCACGAGGAATGCGGCGGAGCCGCACGGGCGTCAGAGCCTGGGCGCTATAGGTGTAGGTTCCAAGGTTGCAGTTCCCAATCATGTCGCCCGGGAAGTAGAACGACACGATGTGGCGCTCGCCATCCGGCAGAATGCGATAGGCGCAGACGATGCCCTCGACGACCTCGAAGACGTAGCGGGCATCGTCACCGTCGAGGAAGATGTCCTCGCGTGGCGCAACGGACTGGATTGTCCCTGGCTGGAGAAAGCCGTCGAAGGCACTATCGAGAGAAGGGCTGCGGGCGGTGAACAAGTCATTATCGTGGGAATACTTTTCAGTAGAGGCTACCAAGGCAAGCATCGGCTGCTCCTTTCTCGTCCGTTCTGCCGACGTGCGCATTGGAGCAGCCGTGTGTCGCTACCAGATGAGAAATTTGTAAGAATTTGTAAGAATGTGTCGACGACAGTGCGCTAGCAGACGACCACGCTCGAACGGGATATGAACAAGGGGCCAGCGCATATCCTCATCGTCGATGACGAGCCCAAGGTGCGACTTCTGCTGCGGCGCTGCTTCGAAAGCGAAGGCTACAAGGTAACCGAAGCCGGCGGGAGCGCCGAAGCGCTGCAGCTTCTGAGCCAGTCCACCTTCGATCTCGTCACACTCGACCTCAATCTGCCGGACGGCGATGGCTTGGCCGTTGCGCGAGAGATTCGCGCGAAGCTGTCGACCCCGATCATCATGGTGACGGGCAAGGGAGACACCATCGACAGGGTGGTCGGGCTCGAAATCGGCGCCGATGATTACATTACAAAGCCCTTCCATCTCCGGGAGGTGCTGGCTCGCGTGCGCGCCGTCCTCCGCCGCTCCGCCGCGGCCGCTGCCCCGGCACAGAGCGCACCGGCCTCCTCCGCGCCGACTGTCAAGACGATCAAGTTCGACGGCTGGGTGCTCGATCCCGCCAAGCGGGAGCTGAGGCAGCCCTGCGGGACACCTCGGGAGCTCACGACGAGTGAGTTCGACCTGCTCCTATTGCTGGCGAAGAACGCCAACCGGGTGATGTCCCGCGACCAGATCATGGACGGGCTGAAGGGGCATGACTGGACGCCATACGACCGCAGCATCGACAACCTCATCGTGCGGCTCAGGCGCAAGATCGAGCCCGATCCCGAGCGACCGCGGTTGATCAAGACGGTACGCGGCGTGGGCTACACGCTTACAGCCGATGTGACTGAACAATGAGAGGATCGGGTTACCGAACGCCCAGCTTCTTCTGCAGGCTCGAAGACGACGTCGTGTATTGGAACAGCAGCTTGCGATCCGGATAGACGTACTTGTAGGCCTGCTGCGCCATCAGCGCCGCCTCGTGGAAACCGCATAGGATGAGCTTCAACTTGCCCGGATAGGTGTTGATGTCGCCGATGGCGAACACACCCTTCTCGCTCGTCTCGAACTTCTCGGTATCGACAACGATCAGGTTATCCTCGAGCTTCAGACCCCAGTTGGCGATCGGCCCGAGCTTCATCGTCAATCCGAAGAACGGCAACATGCGGTTGCAGGCAAGCCGCTCCTGCCCTTCCTTGGTGCGGATGGTCACACCTTCGAGCCAGCCATCGCGGCCGTGAAGCTCCATAACCTGACCGATCTTGAGTTGCATGGCACCCTCGGCCACCAAAGCCCGCATCCGCTCCACGGAATGCGGCGCGGCGCGGAATTCATCCCGGCGGTGAAGAAGCGTCAGGCTCTTGGCTAGGGGCTGAAGATTGAGCGTCCAATCAAGAGCCGAATCGCCACCGCCGACGATCAGCAGGTCGGTGCCCGCGAAATCCTGCATGCGGCGCACAGCGTAAAAGACAGACTTACCTTCGTATTCCTCGATGCCCTCGAGCGGTGGACGCTTCGGCGTGAATGATCCGCCGCCTGCGGCGATGACGACGACTTTGGCCAGAAACGTCTTCCCGGCATCGGTCCTCAGCCGAAACCGGCCATCAGACATGCGTTCGAGCTCATCGACGCGCTCGCCGAGGTGAAATGTTGGCGCGAATGGCTTGATCTGCTCGAGCAGCCTGTCCGTCAGCTCCTGGCCAGTGACGACCGGCAGGGCGGGGATATCGTAAATCGGCTT
This sequence comes from Pseudomonadota bacterium, assembly GCA_003242645.1. Next base: position 22,271 of record QGVC01000005.1, on the reverse strand, counting down.
ATCGGGATAAAGCTCGGCACACTGGCCACCGGGCTTGTCGAGGATGTCTACCACGTGCGCCTTGATGTCCACGAGGCCTAGCTCGAAGACGGCGAACAACCCGACCGGGCCTGCCCCGATGATCACGCAATCCGTCTCGATCGGCTCCGACTCGGGCCGGCCCTGGAAAGTTGCATCCTGTTGCACGTCGTTGCTCCCGATCTCACGGTCCACTCTGCGGGCGGCTCGCCGCCACGAAACGCCCCCGCGACAATCGCGCAGTCACCCGCACCGGCGAGTCGAAGCCAAAGCCCTCAGAATTGCTTCTCGGGCACCCGCACAACGAGCCCGTCAAGCTCTTCGGTGACTTTGATCTGGCAGCTCAGGCGGCTTTCCTCGCGTACGTCGAACGCGAAGTCGAGCATGTCCTCCTCCATTTCGGAAGGTTCGCCCGTCTTCTCGCGCCATTCGGGGTCGACGTAAACGTGGCAGGTCGCGCATGCGCAGGCGCCCCCGCACTCGGCCTCGATGCCGGGCACCAGGTTCGCCTTGGCCGCCTCCATGACGGTCATGCCTGGCGTCGCATCTACGACCTGCTGAGACCCATCCGGCTGGACGAATGTGATCTTGACCATACGTGCTTTATGCTCCCTGGCAGCGCGTATTCACGTGCGTCGACTGAGGATCCAACGGGGTGAGGATGACGCACTCCCGCGTCTTGCCAGCCTGGGAGCCGCCTCGAGCCCTACTCGCGTCCGTCATAAGCGGGCGAATTGATAGACATATAGGGTCCCGAATTCAAGCGCACACCCGACGCAGGTATGCGAGGGTTGATGGACCGGTTTGGCCCGAAACCTTTGGTAAGCTTGCCGCGGCTCTCTCAGACACATTTCGTCCGCGAGGCCGAACAACCACTAATTGCGGGTGCCCCACGCTGACCGCTCAGAAGCGCATTGCAACTCAGTCCCCGCAGCTCATAACGTACCTTTCAAGTCTCGCGATGAATCGGAGAGCATCCTCGACCGCCTTTTCGAGAGAGTCGCCGAGGGCGTCAGCCTCGTCCAAATCCTTTGCTGCCCGTTCGACAGCCTCTGCCGAATTCGCGACGGCCCAGGCGCCGATAGCCCGTGACATGCCCTTTAGCTTGTGGGCTGCAGCTTGCTGCGACGCCTCGCTCCTCGCGGACTTGATATCGGCCACGAGTTCAGGCGCCTGCGCAAGGAAGAGATCCAGCACCTCGCGTGTAAGCCTCTCGTCGCCAAGCGTTTGGCGGCGTAAGTGATCGAGGTCGATCGGTGCGAAGGTCCTAAGTTCGCACCTGTCTCGTTGAGCTGATTCGTTTTGCCGATGGACTGCGCCTTTTTCGATTCGCTGGCCCTCTTGCACGACACCATCCTTTTGTCCGCCTTGCCATCGAAGAGTCGTCCACAACTCTCGACGCAACTTACAGAGGATGGCGATAACATCAGGTTAGCCCAAATCAATCCGTATGCATTCTTTATTGCAACGGACTGATAACTCTGGGCGAGTGGCGCTCCATCGTTTCGCCTAAAATGACGACTACTTGAGGTTTAGGGTGGGTCTGCGTTGCGGAACAACCTCCTGTTCGGTCGTGGTTCAGCAAATGCCATCTTGGGACTCGCCCGTCGTATGCACTAGTACTTAGTGCATGTGTGGGGGGCGCCGTTAAGGCGCGAGGGGACGTCGGACAACTGAATGGCTCAGGACCCGAAGACGAAGCGGGACAAGACGCCTGACTTGTCTCTGGTGGGAAAGTCGGCGGCTGCGCCCAAAGCTTCTTCTGCCGAAAACAAGCCAGCTCCTGCTGCCGAGACCAAGCCGACTCCGCCTGGGCCGCCTCCTCTGCCACCTGCAGCGTCCAAGGCTGCTGACCCAGCCGCCGCCTCCTCTGCGGATTCGGGCGCCAGCAAGCCCATTCCGCTTCCGGCCCCACCTTCCGCGGAGGCCACGACAGCTCCACCTCCAACTGAGGCTCGGGCCGACTCGCCAGCTGCTTCTAACCCATCCGAAGCCGCGAAACCGTCGACTGGGGAGCCTGCAAAGCCCACGCCCAAGACTCCGCCGCCGCTTCCGAAGCGTCCTCCTCCGCCACCGGAGTCCTCGAAGGTCGTGCTGCCTTTGAAGCTCTCAGAGCTCCAGAGGAGGCCTACGCCTGTCGGCGCGCAAGGGGCGGCCGCCGCGCGGCCGCAGCCCAGAGCCGAGGTGGAGGAGAAGCCGCGCCCGTTCGCAGCGGACCCAGCGGCTCAGCCTTGGCCCTCATCTCCACCCGACCCGGCCAAGACTGAAGAGCCCGGAGCTCCCGACCAGCCCCGGGCGGAGGCCGAAGAGACAACGGAACGCAGACCGGCGCGCCGCCGGCCGGCCGGGCCGTCTCGTGCGCGCATCGCTGCCAACGACGATGTGCCCTCGATTGGTGGGCTGATCTACGCGCTCAACGAGCGGCCGTCGAACAAGCCGTTCCTGTATGCAGCGGCAGCGAGCGGTGTCTGGGCAGCCGTCGGGGTGGCGTTCACGTGGGCGTTCATCAGCCGCGAGCTTGCTGATGCCGTAGGGTTTCTCGATGCGATCGGACGGCCCTCAACCTTGACCGCCTTCGCGACAGTCGTGGGTCCCATCGCTCTCTTCTGGTTCCTGGCCCTGCTGATCTGGCGCACCGAGGACCTGCGGTTGCGCTCGACGGCGATGACGGAGGTCGCTGTCAGGCTCGCTGAGCCGGACCGCAGCGCGGAGCAGTCCATCGCGTCCCTTGGCCAGGCAGTCCGCCGGCAGGTCGCGTTCATGAACGAGGCGGTCTCGCGGGCGCTCGGCCGTGCCGGGGAGCTGGAGGCTCTGGTCCACAACGAGGTGACCGCGCTCGAACGCTCCTACGAGGATAACGAGCGTCGGATCCGGAGCCTGATCCAGGAGCTGTCGGGCGAGCGCAATGCCCTGCTCAATACGACGGAGCGGGTCAACGAAGCTCTCAAGAGCATCGCGAGCGAGGTGCCTGTTCTTATTGAGAAGTTGTCGGGGCAGCAGGCCAAGCTCGCAGCCATCATTGAAGGCGCTGCGCAAAATCTGACCGCGCTCGAAACTGCGCTCGCCGAGCAGACCGGCCGCCTTGAGCATACCCTCGGCTCGCGAACGCACGAGATGCAGTCCGTCCTGCAGAACTATACGGCTGCGCTCGGCACTGCGCTCAATGCTCGCACCGAGCAGATGCAGGCGCTCTTCGAAGAGTATGCGCGAGCGCTCGACAATACCCTGGCCAATCGCGCGCAGGCGCTGGATATGCAGCTCGTCGAGCGCACCGCTGCGCTCGACAGAGCGTTTACGGAACGGTTGAAAGCTTTCGACGAGGCAATTCTAAACTCGACCAGAGCGATCGACAGCGCCATCGGCGAAAAGACCGAGGCACTGACCAACGCGCTGGAGAATCACGCCCGCGGCTTGCGCGATGCCCTCGGCCAGCAAGCGAACGAGCTGGACGAGACTCTCATGCAGGGCATCGCCGCCGTTCGCCGCACGAGCGAGAACATCACGCGGCAGTCGATCAAAGCCATCGAGGGGCTCGCGACCCAGTCGGAGCTGCTCAAGAACATCTCCGAGAACCTTCTTTCTCAGATCAACAGCGTGACGAACCGGTTCGAAAGCCAGGGCCAGTCGATCATGCTGGCTGCCAATGCTTTGGAATCTGCGAACTACAAGATCGACGCGACGCTGCAGCGCCGGCAGGAGCAGCTCAGCGAAACACTGGAACGCCTGACCGCCAGCGCCGAGGAGATGAGCCGGATCATGTACGGCGCCTCCTCCTCGCTCGAAGGCTCACTCACACAGGCAGAGCAGCGCGCCCGTCAGCTGACGCAAGAGCTGACGAAAAATGCCGAGGCACGCTCACGTTCGGCGATTGCCGAGATCGAGCGCATGAAAATTGCCGCCAACGTGGAGGCCGATCGCGCTTTCGACGAGCTCACGGCCAGATTTTCGCGTGTATCTCGTCAGGTCACGGAGCAGCTCGCCCAGCTGCAATCGCAGTTCAACGCCACCTCGGCGGAGGTCCGCAATTACGCGCAGCGAGCTGCGGCCGAGCTGGCTGCGGAGCAGGCACGGCTCCGTAAGGAGATCGAAGCCCTCCCGCTTGCGACCCGCGAAGGCTCCGAGGCTCTCCGCAAGGCCCTGAGCGACCAAGTCCGCGCCTTGGAGGAGCTGTCCAATCTGACTGCTCGCGAGGCGGCACGGCGCGACGTCATACCACCGCCGGAGCCCATTTCCGGCGGGGCTCTGACACCCATCCCTTCCGACGAGCCTCCGCGGCACCGCTCCTTGAGCTCGCTGACATCAACGCTCGCCAATGAGCTTGGCCAGCGTCAGCGGAAGTCCGGCCAATCCTCCATCTTCACCGAAATGGCTGACCAAAACGGCTCTGGCGAGAGCCGCGAGAGCTGGTCGCTCGGCGATCTCTTGGCCCGGGCATCGCGCGACGACGACGCGTCACACCAGCACCATCAGCCGCCTCCCCCGCCGCCATCGCGTCCGACCATCGACATCGACGTGCTCGCGCGTGCTCTTGACCAGGCCACTGCATCCGCCATCTGGTCGCGGTTCCGGGCTGGTCAACGGGGCATCATGGTGCGCAGCCTTTATACGGCTGAGGGGCGCGCAGCCTTCGACGAGGTGAGCAGCCGCTATCGGTCCGATCCGTCCTTCCGGGAGATGGTCGACCGGTACCTCGACGACTTCGAGCAGTCGCTGCGTGATACCGAGCATCAGACCGGCGATGCTCGGGTGCTAGCCAACCGTCTCGTATCGGATACCGGGCGGGTTTACCTGTTCCTCGCGCACGCCAGCGGCCGCCTCTCTTGACGAACGCCCCGCGCGGCAGCAAGTGCGGGCTATGCAAAAGCTCGTCATTGATGCTCAAATTGAGCGCTGGCCGCTGGCCAACGCCTTCGTGATCTCACGCGGTGCCAAGCGGGAAGCCGAGGTCGTCGTGGCGCAAGTGTCCGACGGCGTTTATACGGGGCGCGGTGAATGCGTACCCTATCCGCGCTACGGCCAGACCCCGGAAGCAACGCTGCGTGCCATCAAAGCAGCACCCGCCGATCTCGATCGCGACCTCTTGCAAGACTGGCCCGCTGACGCTGCCCGCAACGCGCTCGATTGCGCCCTGTGGGACCTGGAAGCCAAGCGCACCGGTCGGCGGGCCGCAGAAATCGCCGGCCTTGCCCCCCTCAAGCCGGTCCTCACCTGCTACACGCTAAGCCTCGATACGCCGGAAGCCATGGCCACGGCGGCGCGGGCTGTGCCGCACCTGCCGCTTCTCAAGCTGAAGCTTGGCCGCCCGGGGGACGCGGAACGTATGCGCGCCGTGCGGGACGCGCGGCCTGACGCTCGTCTGGTCGCTGACGCCAACGAGGGCTGGCAATCAAGCGACCTCGCTCATCTCCTCAGCGTCGCTGCCGAAACAGGATTCGAGCTCATCGAGCAACCGCTGCCGGCAGATGACGACGCAGAGCTTGCACGCGTTCATCGCCCCGTCCCGGTTTGCGCTGACGAATCTGCTCATACTACTGACGACCTTGCTGCCCTTCGCGACCGCTACGATGCGGTCAATATCAAGCTCGACAAGACAGGAGGCTTGACCGAAGCCCTGCGGATGGCGCGGGAAGCGCGGCGGCTTGGTTTTCGGATCATGACGGGTTGTATGGTCGCCACTTCTTTGGCGATGGCCCCGGCCCTGCTTGTCGCGCAGCTTGCCGACTGGGTGGATCTCGATGGCCCTCTCCTGCTCGCGCGCGATCGTGAGTGGGGGCTTGAAATCCGCGACGGGATGATTTCACCGCCGGATCCACGCCTGTGGGGCTGAAGTTAGAAGCCACGAAGCGTGGCCGCTTTTTCACATATTCATAATCTCTTCAGCTGATCCTTGAGACTCTGACCTCTGGTGACAACTGTGGCAGGGTTGCCCTAATGCAGCCGTGAAAGCGCCGGTACTCGTAGGCATGCTGAACGATTGTTTGTGAGGTGGAGCCAAGCTCGACAACGTTCAGCTCAAGTCTGCATAATGCGTTGCCGGGCTGCAGGCAGAGGGCGGTGCTGCGGGGTACTCTGGTATGGAATTCAAGTCGGTCGCGGACGGCGCGCTTGCGGTCCTGGGCAGCATAAGTGCCGAGACTTGGCGTAGCCTTCTTGTTCTTCTCCTGATCCTCGCTGCACTTGTCTACGCCCTCCGGGCGAACGGCTTCGTCGCGCGCGTCTGGAAGATCATCCAGGAGGTGATGCTCACCAACTGGCAGCTTGCGCTGCTCGGCACTGCTGCCATCGTCCTCTCCCTGGCATCCGGTTGGCGCACTTGGGATGGCATGCGCAACTTCACGAATGAGCCGCTGCTGTCCCTGATGATCACGTTCGGCATTCAGGCTGTGATGCTGATCGTCGCCTGGCTGATCGGCGAGAGCTTTGCCACCGGAATGAGCCAGGTGGACGGCAGCAAACGAGAGCGGACGCCTGCCGATGCCGTCATTGGAATGGTGCTGGGGCTCGCGACTTCAGGAGCAATTTTCTATTGGCTGCTGCATATCTCCGGCGCCGTAAGCTGGACGAGGACCGCCGATCTCTCGTTCGATTGGAGCCGGTTTGCGACAGTTGCGATGTATTTCGCGATCGCGCTGCTGATTACGGCCGCTATCGCTTACAGCTTCATTCGCGGGGGTGAGCTTGCGATTCCCTACGTCAGGGGAACGCGCGTCATAGCTCGCAACGTGGTGCTCTGGGTCATGTTCCTGGCTTGTATGGGCACCTCCGTCTTCTTTTCGTTCGACTCGTTTTTCAGCGTCATTTTTCCGGAGGAGCAGCGTAAGCGGGCGGCGGACCTGCGCGCGCAAAATCAGGTCTCCGGCATTCTGTCCGATATCGGCGCGACCATCGCATCCCGGCGTGTGACCGAGGCAGCACGGCTTTTCGAAACGGCTGAGTGGCAGCACTACGATGCCCAGCTCAGCGAGCTTACACGTCGCGCACAGGCATCCTCGCGCGAAATCGAAGCCTATTTCCTCCAGCAACTCGAGCAGCGCCGGAAGGCCATTGCAGAGCAGCAGGAGCGGAAAGCCACCGCCCAAAGCGGGCAAGCCGGTCTGTTGACCAGGAAAACCGCGCTAACGGAGGAACTCGCGCGTGCCCGCGGCGAGCGCCCCCGACTCGCAGCTGAATACGCTCGGCACAAGAGCGAGCTGGATGCAAAGGCTCGCGAGGTCGATGAAAAGCGCGTCGAGGCCCTCGCGGAGGAGCGCGGCGTTGAAGGTACGGGCAAACAAGGTCGCGGCCCCGTTTACCGCCAGCGGATGGCCGAGCTCCAGCGGTTGCAAGACGAATACGGGATCAAGGAAGAGCGGACCAAGGACGCAGAAAAGCGCCTCCGCGATGTGGAAGCCCGTATTGCTCAGCTGGAGCGCGAGCTTGCGACGATCGATGGCGACCTCGCCAAGCTGGCGAGCGAGATGGAAGCTGCCGATCAGCTCATTAGGGCTGCGCAAGAAACGGGGGGTGACGGCGAGGCGAAGCTCGATCCCAATCACATGTTGCCGCTGTTTGCGCAGGCGCGCGCCGACTTTCGGCAGGAGCCGTCAGCCGAAAAATTGGCGACGGTTGAACAGCTCTGCTCTCAAATTATGGCCGCACTGGCGAGCACTCCCGCTACGGAAGAAAGAGCGCGCGGTATCGATTGCAGCCCCAAGCAGTTTCACGAGGCGGCGGCTGTCGTATTCGGGCTGAATTCCGGTCTCAAATTGTTCGAAACCGAGTGCGCAGGAGGAAGCAAGCTCGCGCACCTTCAATCCGCGGACGACTTGTTCGGCTTCGCCCGCAAGTGTCTCGCCGACAGCGGGCTTCCGAGCGCTGATACAGAGGAGCTACGGGCTCGCATCAACACCGCCGAGATCAATCGTGACGACAAGGCACATCGGTTCGTCGTGACGCTCAATGCTTTCGAGGATGGCAATTACTTGGCCTATCTGTCGCTCGCGATCGCCATCGGGCTCGACTCGCTCATTTTCCTGGCCGGGCTTTTCGGTGCCAATGCGGTCCGCTCTCCGCTGTCGGACATCCCAACTTACAAGGCCCGCAGCGCCCAGCAGCTCGAGGCGATCATCGAAACAGCCTTGATCCCGCACAGGCTGGAGACGGCGCGCGCCGTACTTGATGCCATGCGTCCGATCACGCCAACGAACGGTTTCACGGCAGAAGTCATCATTCATGACGATGATCCGCATGCTCCTGACTTGCTGCGGGTGATGAATGCCGGCGCGACCATCGGGGCTGTGCGGCAGCCCCACCCCGGAATGCCGCGCTACGAGATTCGGGCTGAGCTGTTCGAATACCTGTCTGCCGTCGCAAGGCGGGAATTCGAGGCCAACCAGTATTACGCTGCCATGGCCGATATGGAGCGGGTCATTTCAGTGGCCCTGCTGCCCGACATCGCGGGGAATGCCGAGACCGTGCTGAGCCATCTTCATCCCATCAGGGAGGAGAACGGCTACATGGCCGAGGTATGGATGGACCAAGTCCCCGATCATCATGCCCTTATCGTGCGCAGCGCGCTGAACGCGGGCGCGACATTCAATCGGGTCATCCGTATCGATTCAAACCAATACCGTGTCCACGGTGACTTCTACCGTGTGCTGGCGCACCTGAGAGGCCGCCTGCTGGCCTCTGCCGGAGCCATACCGCAAGTGCGCAGCCCGGTGATTGGCGGCGCTCTGTCGTCGAAACCCGCTGAACTGTACGAAAGAAGCGATTACCAGCGACAAATCACACATGACGCCAGCGCCGCGCCAAATGGGAGCTACGCGTTCTCAGACGATCTGCAAGATGAAATCCTCGCGGAGCTTCTCGACAGCGTTGGTATTCCGCTCTCGGCGTATGAGCGCCTGAAAGACGAGCACGTGGCGCAGGCCGCACTCGCCGCTGGCGAGGCTTTGCGTCGGATGGCGTACCGTAACGAAAATTTGCACCAGGAATTCTATGAGCGCGAGCGTCGCTGGACAGAACGCCTCGAACACAAGAGGGAAGAGCTTCGCGAGCGCTTTGGGAACCAGCGGACAGCATTGTCGCTGGTGGACGAGCTGGCGACGACAATCGATCGACTTCGCCCGGCACTGTTGCTCAGCCCCGAGGCCGATTTGCTCGACAAGCTTATCGAAGCACTGGAGTTTGCTGCCGGCGCCGACAACCTGCAGCAACCGAGCGAGCAGATGCTTCTGAAAGAGCTCAAAGCGCTGCAGTCGTATGATTTGGCCGACGAGGCCCCTTGGAAGCGCGCAAAAGATCTGATCGACCATTTCGAGGTCGCCAGCCCAAGGTCCCGCCTGAATTGATTTGTCAATCGGATGCAGCCTTTCTCGATTTGCGAGACGCTATGCATCCGATTGCGCTTCGATTGCCCGGCGCCCTTCTCCATTGATGGGAGAAGATCGCGTGACATCGAGCGAATGAACGAATTCTCACGCCTTCGAAAGAAGTAGGGCGCATCAAGCGGCGCCGGTTTCTGATTGGAACAGTTTCGAAAGCTGGACTCAAGCCAACGCTCCACCAGCAGAACCACATCGGTAGAGCGCCACTTTTCATTCTTCCCTGTCGATCATTCGCCCTTGTCGATCAAATCCCCTAGGTCGACCTCTTTGTCATTCGATGCTTCAACGCTTTCTTCCGAAGAGGTAGCCGGAGGTGCCAGCTGCTCCGCAAGAAGTGCCGTCATGGACGCGACTTCTTCGGAGGGCGGCAGGGGGGCCGTGTCGATCTCCGATTCGTGGGCAATCGTCTCGAGCAGGGCGCTCAGCCGCGCGCATGCAGCATCAAGTGCAATGGCAAGCTTTTGGGTGCGCTCCGACTCGAGAGCCTGGCGGACGCTCAGCGCATAGATCGCAGATGCCTGGCGCGCAATCTTCTCACAGGTTTCCGCATTGATCTCGTTCGCATGCAGCGTCCAAGCCAGCTCGTGGAGAGCTTCTGCGGCCCGCAGAATGCCGTCCGGAGGTGAATCGGAGGGGGCATTCTCGTCGAGGTGGCGAGGTCTCGCCATAAGCTCGATGCGAGTTTCGCTCAAGAATTGCCTCAGCTCCTCCACCTCATGCCGGAGCTGCCCCAGAAGCGCCGGCGGCTGGCGGATCGACTTCTGCAGTTTCTCTATCGCCGCTTCGAGCATGTAGCTGTCCAGACGCCGCGCACGCCGACCATGCTCGGCCAGAAACCAGCGACCGCGAGGCGTGTTGAGCAGCGCCGCCTCAATGGTTCGGTACTCCTGCTCAAGGTCCACGGACGTCTGGGCGTACCACTGTTGTTGTTGCTGCATGGGCAGATCCGCTGAATTACAAACTCTGATTCTTGGAGACATACGCCGATTCGAGGGCGACAAGGGCGCCACCTCGGATTCGTCCAAAGGCCTTTTTGCAGCCCTGCGTCCATGAGCTTTTCCACTACGCCCGCTCGCGACTTCAGCTTGCGTCTGTCGCTGTTCTTCGCGGCGCTCTTCGTCTTGTACGGCGTACAGCTCCCGTTCTTCCCTGTCTGGCTGGACTGGCGCGGGCTGAGCCCTGCCGAAATCGGTGTTGTCACGGCTGCTCCCCTGTTTCTGCGGATCGTCATTGGGCCGGTTGCCGCATTTCTCGCGGACCGATCCGGCGACAGGCGCCAGGCCATCATCATTGCAGCTGGCTGCGGGCTGCTTGCTGTGCTCGCGTTGAGTCAATCGTACGGCTTCTTGCTCATCGCACTGTTCACCGCGGCTTTCGTCGTGGGTTCGCAAACCTGCTTGCCGATTGGTGAAGCGGTCGCTCTCTCGGGCGTTCGCGGGCTGGGCGTTGACTACGGCCGAATGCGGCTATGGGGGTCGCTCGCCTTTATTGCTGCGACCTTCGCGGGCGGCACGTTGGTCGGAACGGTAGGAGCGTCGTCGATCATCTGGATGCTGGTGATCTGCTCCGGCGGTCTGCTGGTCTCGGCATGGCTGCTGCCGGCCGGTGACGCGAATGAAGGAAGACCTATCACGCCAGGGCGACGTCTCCTTACACCGAGAGAGGTGGCGAGAGTCGCGGGCTCAGGAAAATTTCTGCTGTTCGTCGCAGCGGCAGGTCTGGTGCAGGCCAGCCATGCGGTCTTCTATGCTTTCGGCGTTCTGCACTGGCAAGCTCAGGGCCTCTCGTCCACGACCATCGGAGTGCTCTGGTCGCTCGGCGTTGTCGCGGAAATCCTGCTCTTCTACTCCGCAGGGCGTTTCATGACCCACATCGGGCCGATGGGCTTCATCATGGCGGGCGCTGCGACTGCCGTGGTCCGGTGGGGACTCATGGCTTTCGACCCACCGTTGGCGCTGCTTTTTCCGCTACAGGTGCTGCACGGGTTGACCTTTGGTGCAACGCATATCGGAGCTATGCATCATATCCACGCCATCGTCCCGCAAGAGCAGGCGGGAACAGCACAGGCCCTGTTTGCAGCGGCTACAGGTGGGATCGGCATGGGTGCTGCAACGCTTCTGGCAGGAATGCTTTATGGGCCCTTCGGCGGCTTGAGCTACCTCGCCATGATGGTCATGGGCGTCATTGGGTTGGTGGCAGCGGTTTGCACCGTTCGCTTCTACCCAACCCACAAGACCGATCGTCCCTGATCAAACGACTTTCCGCTCACGCCATGTACTGACCACCGTTGGCGTCGAGGCAGGCGCCCGTGATGAATCCGGCCTCGTCAGCAGCGAGGAAGACGACACAGCGGGCGATCTCCTCAGGGGTGCCAAGTCGACCCACTGGAATGGAAGGCAGAATTTTGGTCTCGAGTACCTCCTTCGGGACGGCAGCAACCATTTCCGTGCTGATGTATCCCGGCGCGATGGCGTTGCAGGTGATGCCCTTCGAGGCGCCTTCCAGCGCGACAGCTTTGGTGAACCCGAGGAGGCCCGCTTTCGCGGCCGAATAATTCACCTGGCCCAGCTGACCCTTTCGCCCATTGATCGATGAAATGTTGATGATGCGCCCGAAATTCCGTGCACGCATGCCCTCGATCACGAGCCGGGTCATGTTGAAAACGGAGTCGAGATTGGTGCGGATGACGGCGTCCCACTGCTCTCTGGTCATCCGGTGCAGCATGGCATCGCGGGTGATGCCCGCATTGTTCACGAGAATGTCGACAGGGCCCAGATCCCGAACGATCTGTTGGACGCCTTTTTCGCAAGCCGCGAAATCGCTGACGTCGAACTTGTAGACCGGAATTCCGTGCTCGGCCTGAAACTGGCGGGCTGCAGCATCATTCCCCGCGTAGTTGGCGGCGACCCGATAACCTTTGTTCTTGAGCGCGACGGAGATTGCCGCGCCGATACCGCGCGTTCCTCCTGTGACGATCGCCACACGTGCCATGGTGAACCCTCCCAGTCGCGAAAGCGCAACAAACATCCGTGCGCGGCGTTCTCCGCCCGCATGAAAGAGGCTGGAGGAACAATCTCCGCCAGCCTCATAATAATCGCTGTTTATTTATTGTCCCTTGTGATGGTGTCCAATGCGCTGGATCAAATGCGCTCCACGCACATCGCGATGCCCATCCCGCCCCCAATGCAAAGCGTGGCGATGCCCTTCTTCGCATCCCGACGCTTCATTTCGTACAGCAGTGTGGTCAGGATCCGCGCGCCCGACGCGCCAATCGGGTGACCGATGGCGATGGCGCCCCCGTTCACGTTGACCTTCTCGGTGTCCCAGCCGAGGCCTTTGTTGACGGCGATCGCCTGGGCCGCAAAGGCTTCGTTGGCTTCGACTAAGTCGAGGTCGTCCACGGTCCAGCCGGCCTTGGCCAGCGCCTTCTTGGAGGCCGGGATCGGGCCGGTGCCCATGATGGAGGGATCGACACCCGCATGGGCCCAGGAGACGATGCGCGCGAGCGGCGTGATGCCCCGCTTTTCGGCCTCCGCCAAAGTCATCAGCACGACCGCGGCAGCGCCGTCATTGATGCCAGAGGCGTTGCCGGCCGTCACCGTGCCGTCCTTCTCGAACGCTGGGCGCAGCTTGGCGACGGCTTCGTAGGTTGTGCCTTCGCGGATGTACTCATCCTCGGAGACGACCGTCTCGCCCTTCCGAGTCACGACCGTTACAGGTGCGATCTCGTCCTTGAACTTGCCGGCCTTCTTGGCGGCTTCGGCCTTGTTCTGCGAGGCGACGGCGAAGCGATCCTGCTCCTCGCGGGTGATTTGCCACTGGCGGGCGACGTTCTCGGCCGTCGAGCCCATGTGATAGCCGTTGAAGGCGTCCCACAGGCCGTCCTTGATCATCGTGTCGATGAATTGAATGTCGCCCATCTTGGTACCTTCGCGCAGATGGGCGCAGTGGGGCGCCTGGCTCATGCTCTCCTGGCCGCCGGCGACAACTATATTCGACGAGCCAAGCTGAATTTGCTGCGCACCGAGCGCAACGGCTCTGAGGCCCGAACCGCAGAGCTGGTTCATGCCCCACGCGGGGCTGTCGACGGGAATGCCGGCGGCGATCGAGGCCTGACGCGCCGGGTTCTGGCCCGCACCGGCCGTGAGGATCTGGCCCATGATGACCTCGTCCACCTCACCGGGCTCGATGCCTGCCCTCTCGATGGCCGCCTTGATGGCCACCTTACCGAGCTCGTGCGCTGGCAGACTTGAGAGCGACCCGTTGAACGAGCCCACCGGCGTGCGAGCGGCGCTCGCGATGACGACTGTCGAATTGTCTGCGCTCATTGTGCCTCTCCTGGATGACCCGGACTGGTGACGAATATCGACCCTGGTCGAGGCCGGGCCGCCCGTCGCGATGGAAACTCCAAACTTCCAGCACGATAGCAGCCCGCCGTCCTGACCCGCAATGCAGCGTTAGGTGCAGTGCAACAGAAAAACGCCTATCTATGCAAATCAGAGGTTGCCTCGCCGGGGTACTGTGCTAGCTTGTGAAATAGAGGCAATGTCACGATTTGACCGCCATGCTCAGCAAGAATGACCCACCCGCCGAGAAGAAGGAGGCGGTGGTCATCAAGAAATACGCCAACCGGCGTCTCTACAATACAGAGACCAGCACGTACGTGACGCTGGAGGATCTTGCGGCGATGGTAAGGTCCGACCGGGACTTCGTCGTGTACGATGCCAAGACCGGCGAAGACCTGACCCACTCGGTTCTTACGCAGATCATCGTCGAGCAGGAGGGGCGTTCGGGGGGGCAGACCCTGCTTCCCATTCCATTCCTGCGCCAGCTCATCCGCTTCTACGATGACAGCATCGCCCGCATGATACCGAGCTATCTCCAGATGAGCCTGGAGACACTCGTGAAGGAGCAGGAGCGTTTCCGCGCTCAGTTCTCCCACATGCTCGGCCAGAACCCATTCGGCGCCGCTGCGCTCGACGCCATGCAGGAGCAGGCCCGCAAGAACATAGCCATGTTCGAGAAAGCGATGGCTATGTGGTCGCCGTTCGGAGGCGCCCAGGGTCCTGACGCAAAACAAGAAGAGAAGCGATCCGGGTCGGAGAAGGAGGATGGCGGTGAGCCAGCCTCCAAGAAAGCGAGCCAGTCTGCAGACAAGTCGGAGATCGAGGATCTCAAGGCCCAGCTTGCCTCCATGCAGGAGAGGCTCGAGAAGCTGTCACAGAAGCAGTCGTAACCTAAGTGTAGCGACCGGCGAATGTACCGGGAGGCGGCTTCGGCATCAGGTGAAGCACCTCCCTCGCCTCTTCGCTTCTTCCCTCACTCGCCAATCTGGAAGTCACGCCGCGCAACGCGAATGCCGATCGTATAGCCGGCCACCACGTCAATAAGTGCCGCCATGGTGATGAAGAAGAACACCGAGCTTGCCGCCTGCGGCACGAGCAGGAACTCGACCAGGCAGACCACGAACACGATCATAGACAGCCCGTGGTCCAGCAAAGAGGCGGTGGTGGTGTAGGTCGCCTTCAGCAACTCCACAAAGAGCAGCACCAGGACGACCAGTATCAACAAATCGCCCCACGTGAACACCCAGACGGTGTTGTGGTGGAGCATGGAGATCTCGAACAGCCGGGACGACAGAATCTCGTTTGGCGTGGCGTCACCGCCCAGCAGCACGACGGCATTGTAAAGGATCAATGCCACGGCAATCAGCGGAATGGCTCTCAGCGACATCACGCACCTCCGATTCTGGACCGACCAGCTGGCATGTAGCGGGTGCGCGGGCGGAAATTATGTCAGCCAGAGACCAAACGCCTCGCTGCCATAGGGTGTGAGCCGCCGCCCCCCGCAGTCGGCTCTCAAAAATAGATGATCAAACCTCGTTCTTTGGCTCGAGGATCTGCCGGCCGCGGTACTTGCCGGTCTTGAGATCGATGTGGTGCGGACGCCTCCGCTCGCCGGTTTCCTTGTCCTCCACGTGGACCGGCGGTTTCAAAGCGTCGGCAGACCTGCGGAAGCCGCGCTTCATCGGTGAAACCTTCTTACGGGGTACGGCCATGCCTGTCTCCTTCGGTCGGCCGGCGCCGAGCGGGCCGACGTCGTTCTCATGTGATCCAAACGGGTGAACGGAATCCCCTCCTGCCAGACACAATGGGTCCGGCACACCTCGCGCGCGCTTATAAACGGATTTCGTGCCAAACGCTAGCGTCCCAAGCGGACCCTCAGCGCGGAGGCAAGACACAAGACACCCGCGCGCCAGCAGTGCGCGCACGTGCATGCACGATCTGGGCAATCCGTCGCGTGTGCGGCCCCGGCCGTCCGGCAATACGCCTGTGCGGGTTGGGCAAAGAAGCGGCAAGAAGCGCTGCCTCTTGGGCAGTCAGGTGGGCAGCAGACTTCCCGAAATGATGCCGGGCGGCCGCCTCCGCGCCAAAGATGCCAGGGCCCCATTCGGCGATGTTGAGGTAGACCTCGAGGATGCGACGCTTCGGCCAGACCTGCTCCATTACGACCGCAATCCCGAGCTCCAGTCCCTTCCGCACCAGATCCTTGGATGGCCACAGAAACAGGTTCTTGGCGACCTGCATGGTGATGGTGCTCGCGCCCCGGACGTCATCGAATCCGTCTCGCCCGGCTTGGCGCAAGGCAGCCTCCATCTCCCGCAGATCAATGCCGTAGTGAGAGCAGAACTGCCCATCCTCGGAGCTGATCACCGCGCGCACGAGGTTCGGCGAGATGTCATCCAGATCGACCCAGTGCTGCTCGATGTTGCTGCCGGTGAGCGCGCGCCCGAGCATCAACGTCGACATCGGCGGGTCGATGAACCGAAACAGGAGGAGAAAGAAAGTTACGACAATGAAAAATGCCGCCAGGAATCCGGCGAGCGCAGCCGCGCCACCAATAATCGCCACCCTGGCGCAGGACGGTACGTTAGCTGCGAGGCGCGCCGCCCAATCGTCTGTCCTTATGCGCGGCTGAATCGCCAGCGCCTCTCGTACTCTGTCCTGCAAAGCCATACTTCTGGACCAGCTCTTCCCGGGGAAGTGTTATAGCGTGGCCTGCCCCCGACAGCAGCAGGCACGACTTGGGGACGTAAACCCTTCTTAAATGGCGCCGGCATGACCCTCTCACAACAGCTCCGTGCTCACGCAGATGCAGTCGAGGCTCGGCTGCGACGCATTCTGGATTCTCTGTCCTCAGACGTCCCAAGCCGGCTTGCTGACGCCATGCGTTACGCAGTGCTTGGCGGCGGAAAGAGATTCCGTCCATTTTTGGTATTGGAAAGTGCTCGCCTTTTCGGCCTGACGAGCGATGATGCGGTCGCGACCGCAGCCGCTGTCGAGCTGGTGCATTGCTACTCTCTCGTGCACGACGACCTTCCCGCCATGGACGACGACGAGCTGCGCCGAGGGCGGCCGACCGTTCACATCGCATTCGACGAAGCGACTGCCATTCTCGCCGGCGATGCGCTGCTGACGCTCGCATTCGAGGTGCTGGCGGGCGCTGAGACGCACCCCGATTCAAAGGTGCGCTGCGAGCTTGCGTTGGGGCTGGCCCGAGCGGCAGGGGCTGCTGGAATGGTCGGGGGTCAGCAGCTTGATCTCGAAGCTGAGCGCCTCCCCCGGCAGGAAGCGCACGACCTCCAGCATGTACGACGCATCCAGCGGATGAAAACGGGTGCGCTCATTGCCTTTTCGGCCGAAGCCGGCGCGATACTCGCCTCAGCTCCCTCCGAGGATCGAATTGCTCTCGCAAATTATGGGCACGCGCTAGGTGCCGCGTTCCAAATCGCCGACGATCTGCTCGACGTCGAGGGGACTGCGGAAACCGTCGGCAAGACGACCGGCAAGGATGCCGCCGCCGGAAAGGCCACATACGTCGCGGCGCTTGGCATCGAGGGCGCACGGCAACGCTTACGGGAGCTGGAAGCCGAAGCCCAGGCTCATCTCGACAGGTTCGGCGCTCGCGCTGAGATTCTGCGGCAAGCTGTCGCATACGCCGCTACCCGCACAAGGTGAGCTTGTCCAGGGGATCCGGGCCTCAATCGTTGGCGTTCCTGTCCAGTCCACGACGGATAGGAGGTGCCACCATGGCGACGTTTATTATGCTCACCCGGCTGAGCCACGAGGCCACTCAGTCGCCGGCCTCCATCAAGGAGCTCAGCCACAAGGTGATGGAGCACATCCGTAAGGATTGCCCCGAGGTCGAATGGAAGAAAAGCTTCGCCGTGCTCGGGCCGGCTGATTACCTCGACATCTTCACAGCGCCGGATACCGAGTCGGCGATGAAGGTTGCGACGGTCATCCGCACCTTCGGCCATGCGACGACCGAGGTCTGGCCAGCCACGGAGTGGGACCGGTTCGTGGATATCATCTCACCGATGGGTGGCTCGAGCGGTGCCTAGCCGAGCATGGCTCCCGGGGGCCGTCCGCTCACCGCGCCCGGCGCCCTGCCCTCGACCCAAGCCCAAGCGAGCAAACCTTGCGAGAACGCACACTCGGATGCCGCATCGAACAAGCGCTGTGGCCAGGTAGTGGCGAGCCTCCGGCACAACGAGTGGAAGCATGATTTTTGATCCGTGTTGCCCTACACTGCCCACAGCCATCGAGCTGGGGAGAAAGCGATCATGTCCGAAGCGATGATGGGCCGAGTGGCCATTGGCGTAGCCGTTCTGGCGATAATCGCAGCAATCTGGCAGTACAGCGTTGCGACGTCCGCAAACGATCGAGCCGCAGCCGCCGAGGCGGCGCGGTCGGCCTTGCAAAGCCAGCTCGAAAGTGTGATCGCGGCTCGCGAGGCGTCAGATAAGGCGCTCGAAGAGGCAAAGGCCCAGGTCACGGCTGCAGAGCAGGCCAAGAAGGACCTCGAGGCTCAGCTCGCCAGCGCGAGGGAGGCGCAGGCTGCCGCTGAGAAAACCGCAGAAGAGTTGAAGAGCCAATTAGCCGAAGCCAAGGCGGCGGAGACCAAAGCGCGCGAGACCGCGGATCAGATGAAGGCCGCGCTTGAGAAGGCCGAGGCTGCACGCACGGCCGCCGAGCAACAGGCGCAAGAGCTCCGCTCTAAGCTCGCAGAGGCCGAGAAGGCGCGTGATGCGGCCATTCAGCAGGCCAAGGAAGCCGGAGAGCAGTTAGCAAAAGAGCGTCAGGCCCGTCAGGATGCTGAACGGGCGCTCCAGAACGCGTCGCGATCTGTGGTTCAGTAGCGACCGAAGGCATTCGGAGACTTTTTCGAGGGCGTCATCGGGCGCCCTCGACGATTTTCAGGGAGTGAGTTCGCTTCCAAAATGAAACGTGATAACATTGCACTCGACGAGAAGCTGAGCGCGCTCCTTTGATGACAGATACACCTTTAGAGGCGGCTTTCCCGCGACCCGGCCATGACCACCATGCCTGCATCGCTTTGGCGATCGAGCGGGCAGAGCGGGCTTTTGCGGCGAAGGGATTGCGTCTCACCGAGCAGCGCCGCCGCGTGTTGGAGGAAATCGCTGCCTCGCATCATGCTGTGGGCGCTTACGAAATCCTCGAGAGGTTGGCTCAGAAGGGCAAAAGACTCGCTCCGATTTCGGTCTATCGCGCCATCGACGCACTGCTCGACGTCGGCGTCGTCCACCGGCTCGAGAGCAAGAACGCGTTTTTTGCCTGCCATACCAAGCACACAGCGGGTGGCGATCAGATCGTGCTCACATGCGAACGTTGCGGCCGGGTGGCGGAAGTCCCAGGCAAGCCCGTATTCGACGCGATCGCCAAAGCCGCGCGGCAGGTTTCCTTTCAACCTGGACACACGATCGCAGAAGTCAGCGGCGTCTGCGCCGAATGCAGGGCAGACTGATCAGCAGGAAAAATCACAATGAGTACGGTGCTGGCGCAGGCGGCGACTGCCCAAAATCCACTGTCAGACCGTGTGCATAGGCATGCTCACCATCATGCCCATGAGCCGGTCCGCACGTCAGCTTCCGGCGACATCCTTGTCAGTGCGCGCGGACTATGGCTTACCCGCGCCGGGCGGGTCGTTCTCGAGGGCATCGATCTCGATATCGGCCGAGGCGAAATCGTAACTCTCATCGGTCCGAACGGCGCAGGAAAGACAACCCTCGTTCGCGTTCTGCTCGGCCTCATCACACCCGACCGAGGTGAGGTTCGCCGCCGCCCTGGGCTTTCGATCGGCTATGTTCCCCAGCGTTTCGATATCGACCGCGCTATTCCGATGACGGTCGCCCGCTTTCTCCGGCTTGGCCGACCCGGCGGGCCCCGGCAGATCCAAGCTGTGCTGGAAGAAGTCGGCGCTCCTCATGTGTTGGAGCAGCAGCTCTCGAACCTCTCCGGTGGCGAGTTGCAGCGCGTGCTGCTTGCACGCGCGCTGCTCCGCAACCCGCAGCTCCTCGTCCTCGATGAGCCTGTGCGCGGGGTGGACTACGCCGGGGAAGCGGAACTGTACACTTTGATTGGACGCCTCCGCACCAACCGCGGGTTGGGCGTGCTCCTCGTGTCGCACGACTTGCACGTGGTCATGGCGCAAAGCGATCGCGTGATCTGCGTCAACCGGCACATTTGCTGCTCTGGCGTGCCGGAGACGGTCGCGCGAGATCCATCCTATGTCCGGCTGTTCGGCGCTCATGCCGCACAAGCCTTCGCCATCTACAGCCACGATCACGATCATCACCACGATCTCGCGGGCGAGACCCACCCAGCCGCGTCTGGGGCCGAAGTAGGCGCGAAGCAGCAGAACGGAGCGTGATTGGCATGGACCCATTTCTGATCCGAGCCTTTGCCGCAGGCATTGGCGTTGCCATCCTCGCCGCTCCGCTCGGCTGCTTCGTGGTCTGGCAGCGCATGGCCTACTTCGGCGAGGCCGTCGCCCAGGCGAGCTTGATCGGGATCGCCCTTGGGCTCGCGTTCCACCTCGACCTCACGGCTTCGGCGCTCGCGCTATCGGCAGCGATGGCGCTCGTGCTCATCGTTCTGGCGCGGCACGCTCTGGTGCCGCTTGATTCATTGCTCGGCCTGCTGGCCCACGCAGCGCTGGCCTTGGGCGTGATTGCGGCTTCTTTGGTGCAGGGTCCAACGGTCGACCTTCTCGGCTATTTGTTCGGAGACATTTTTGCCGTCTCGACGAGCGATCTCTGGTGGGTTTTCGGAGGCGGAGCCATCATTTTGCTCGCACTCGCTTATCTTTGGCAGCCGCTGCTGTCTCTCGCCGTTCACGAGGAGCTCGCTGCGGCAGAGGGCGTCCGACGCAATCTCGTGAAGGGGGTTTTCGTCGTGCTGCTGGCGCTCGCGATCGCCATCATCATCAAGGTCGTGGGTATCCTGCTTGCGATCGCTTTTCTCATCATGCCGGCGGCTGCCGCGCGGCCGCTCAGCGCGACCCCGGAGCGCATGGCCGTGATTGCAGCCGCGATCGCGGCTTTTGGTGCGTTGGCGGGCATTCAGCTTTCGGTGAGCTACGACATCCCGGGCGGACCGGCGATTGTGCTGGTGCTGGCGATGATCGCCGGGACATCATTGGTCGGTATGGCTGTGCGCAGCGGCGCCCGTTAGAGGGCCTGTGGTGACCCGCCCCTGTTCACCGCGGCTTACCTGGATTAGGTAAGACTTGCGAGAGACCTTGGACCAGGAACAGTCATGGCTGATCTGATGAGCCCGCGGCGCAAGTCCGTGCCGGTCAATGTCGGCGGCGTGTACGTCGGCGGGCAACATCCGATCGTCGTTCAGTCGATGACCAACACCGACACCGCCGACGTCGAGGCGACGGCGCAGCAGGTGGCGGCGCTGGCGCGTGCCGGTTCCGAGCTGGTGCGTATCACCGTCGACCGCGACGAGTCTGCCAAGGCGGTCCCGCGCATCCGCGAGCGGCTGGACCGCATGGGCATCCGGGTGCCCCTCGTCGGCGACTTCCATTACATCGGCCACAAGCTGCTCGCCGAAAATCCGGCCTGTGCCGAGGCGCTCGACAAATACCGCATCAACCCCGGCAACGTGGGCTTCAAGGACAAGCGCGACCCGCAGTTCGCCGCGATCATCGAGCAAGCCCTGAAATGGGGGAAGCCGGTTCGCATTGGCGTCAACTGGGGCAGCCTCGATCAGGAGCTGCTCACGCACCTGATGGACGAGAACGCCAAGTCGCCCGAGCCCAAGAGCGCGCGCGCCGTGCTGCATGAGGCGATTGTTCAGTCTGCACTGCGCTCCGCCGCCCGCGCCGAGGAGCTGGGGCTCGGGGCCGACCGCATCATTATCTCGGCCAAGGTCTCGGCCGTTCAGGATCTCATTGCCGTCTACACGATGCTGGCCGAGCGCTGCTCGTATGCGCTGCACCTCGGCCTGACCGAAGCGGGCATGGGCTCCAAAGGCATCGTCGCGTCGTCGGCGGCGATGGGCATTTTGCTGCAGCGTGGCATCGGCGATACCATCCGCTACTCGCTGACGCCTGAGCCTGGCGGGGACCGCACGCTGGAGGTCCGCGCTGCGCAGGAGCTGCTGCAGACAATGGGCCTGCGCACGTTCATGCCGACGGTTGCCGCTTGCCCCGGTTGCGGCCGGACTACCTCGACAGTGTTCCAGGAGCTGGCGCGGGACGTTCAGGAGATGATCCGTCAGCGGATGCCGGAATGGCGAGAGAAGTACCCCGGCGTCGAAACCCTGAACCTTGCAGTCATGGGCTGCATCGTGAACGGTCCCGGCGAGTCCAAGCACGCTGACATTGGTATCTCGCTTCCCGGCACGGGCGAGCAGCCCGCGGCCCCGGTGTTCATCGACGGCAAGAAGGCCGTGACGCTCCGTGGTCCGCGGATCGCGGAGGAGTTCAAGGCGATCGTCGAGGACTATATCGAGAAGCGGTTTGGGCCAGCCGCGCGCGAGAAACGGCGCGAGGCCGTCTGAGCTTAAGTCG
>QGVC01000190.1 GCA_003242645.1 Pseudomonadota bacterium | reverse complement strand
TCTGCCTAGCGGAGACCCAGCACCGTAATAACAGCGGAGCGTCGCGACCTGCCTAGCTCACACGGTCGACGCCACTCCGAAGGGAGGTGACGCTGGTGTTTTCGGCACTTTTTGAGTTCATCAGTGCCATGTTGAGCCTGCTGATCGCAGGGTGGGTTAACGTTGCTCAGTGATCGCAGGCGGGGGCTCTACCGATTTATGAATAGAAAGGCGTATCTGTACGTAATTTTCGTTACTGCCCTCGCTGGCGCAGTCGCGCTCAGGTCCGACTGGTCTACGTTGACGTCGCTACCGGGAATGGACCTCTTGGGCATAGGCGTCTTAATCGCCCTGAGTATCCTTTCCGAGGCGCTAGCGGTTCATATTTCAGTTATAGATTCTAAGAATGCAATTAGGACATCTTTAGGATTTCTCCCTCTTCTGACCTGTGCGATTGTTTTTCCTTTAGAGGCCGCAATAATCGCGTCTGCCGTAACGGAAGTGTTTACCGAGGTCTTCCTTGCGAAAGTACAAGCGCTTTGGAAGACGGCATTCAACGTCAGTCAGTCTGTAGTTGCCGTAGCTCTTGCGACCTGGGCTTATTATCAATTAGGTGGAGAAGCTGCGGTGCCTTTGTCCCTGAATGTTCTTGCGTTTTTAGGCCTGACTACGACGTTCTTTCTAACCAATATGGTTAGTGTAAGCATATTGTTTGCCTTGCGAAAGAACGCGAATTTCGCCGTTGTTTTTCGTCAAGTGATTGGGCCAGGCGGAATTAACATCATCTACGGATTATTGGCGAGCCCAATTGCCGTATTCGCTGCGTTCTTATACGACCGCATGTATGTTGGCGGTGTCTTGCTTATCATAATGCCAATATTCTTGATACGATACTCTTACCTGTCGAAAATTCAATTACAGCAAAGCAACCGCGACTTATTAAAGGTACTGATAAAGACCATCGAAACGAGGGACCCCTATACTTCGGGACATTCGCTGAGGGTATCACGACTCGCGCGGCTGATAGCCGAAGAAATGGGCTGTTCCCTCAAGCAAATTGAAATAATCGAGACTGCCGCACTTCTACATGACATTGGAAAAATCGACAGTATTTACGCAGAGATCATTCAGAAGCGAGGAGTGTTGACGGAAGAGGAGCATCGTGTCATCAGGACTCACGCGGTGAAGGGTGCGGAGCTGCTCCAGAATTTGACGTCCTTTCCCGAGGAAGTTATTCGTGGTGTTCGACACCATCATGAAAGGTACGACGGGAAGGGTTATCCGGACGGATTAAGAGGCAAAGAGATACCGATAGCGTCCCGCGTGATCATGCTTTGCGATTCGATTGACGCAATGCTTTCGGACCGGCCGTACCGACCAGCAATGACAGTGACGCAGGTCGCAGACGAGATACGGAGGTGTGCCGGCACCCAATTCGATCCGGACATCGTGGCAGTCGTGCTGCGGGGGGGAACGCTCGAAAAGGCGGCGGCACAGATCAGGGAGGAATCCGCGCTAGATCTCGTTGGCGTATAGGGACCATGGGGTCGTCCGATTCTACTATTTACACCCCGCCTGTGTCGCCGCCTATTGGATTCAGCAATCGCCTCTTCGGGTCACTTAGGCGGTGATTCCGGGCCCGGCAAGTAGGCACGTACGGCGCTCTCGAAGCGGACCCGGTCGATTCCACCCGCAGTAACTTCGTGTCGAATCCAGGATTCGACGACCCACTCCCAACCAAGACACTCACGGACTTCTGTCGGCCGACAGCCGATGAGCCGTTTCATCTGATTGCTCATTGTGAAGCCGTCTGGGTATCCAATCCGCGCGGCGATGCGAAATACGGTTGCTCGCTCCGCTTGGAGATGGATACTCGCATACAACAGGCGGGCGAATTGGAGCCAGTGAGATGGCACCGGCAAACCGGCCGAGGCGAAATGCCGACCGAGCGTTCGGCGGGAGGTACCCATCCGTCGAGCAAGTGCGGAAATGCTGGACACGGAGGGCACAAGGCGGAAGATCTGTTCAACCTTATTACGAATCTCTGGCGTTTTCAGGATTCCTCGCTGCTCGAGGTAAGTGCGGACAGCTCGAGGGAAATTGCTGGGCGGGAGCGAGAGAATCTGCTTGATGTACCGAGGAGCGATGATGGAACCGGTCGGTAGCACTGCTCGCGGGACCAACGCATTTACGAACCTCAGCAGCGGCATTGCTTGACCGAGCTCGTTGGCGGGTGGAAGTACGACGAAGAGCGGAACCCCGTAAGGGCGGTCGGCAAGCCACCCGAACTGGTCCTGCTGTTCATGGCCATTCACAAGCCACCAGATGATCGCCAGCCCTCGTGGAGGCAACTCTTTGCTCCTCCAATTGAGGTCAAGGGGGAGGAACTGGTCGTAGGGCGGTGCGAATAGGGCGAGTCGCGTCGCGGACGCTGGTGCGAGATGGACAAACATCGATACCTCCGGGTTGAAGCGGAGTGACAGATCGTGGCAACGCGACGATTAAGGCCGGCGCATCATCTGCGCGTCACAAAAGCATCATCCTGGCTCCCGGGTTAAGGTTGCGGGCCTTCTCGATCTAAACGGGGAGGGGCACATGGTCGAGATCCGTACCTTGGGCGAACTAACAGTATTTGATGCGGGACGGCGAATAAGGCTTCCAACCAAAAAGCACTTTGCTCTATTGGTATATCTAGCAGCCCACCCTGATCGCCCCTTCCTCCGCGACCGTTTGGCCGCGCTACTTTGGGGTGAATCCCCGGATAGGCGCGCCAGACACTCTTTGAACCAGACTCTTTACGGGCTGAGGAAATGCATCCCATCGCTCGCGGTGCAGGTCACCACCCAAGAAGTGACCATGCCAGCTGGCGCTGTCAGCGCAGATTTTCTCGCCTTTCGCTGGGCAGTGGAGCACGCGGACTACCGTGAGGCCTCCCGGCTTTACTCGGGGGATTTTTTGGAAGGGTTCGCAGTTCCCGGCTCGCCGGAGTTCGAAGAGTGGCAAGAGACTCAACGCGAATCTCTTAAACGCCAAGCGGTGCTGTCGTTGAGCTATTTGCTGGACGAGGAAGAGCGATCCGGAAACTGGGACAAAGTAGAAGAGCTGGCTTCTCGTATACTTCGCCTGGACCCCTTTAGGAGATCGGCCGTCGGTGCACGTATTCGAGCAATCGCCGCCCGCGGCGATCTAAGGCGGGCGCGGGCAGAATTGCAGCGTGCGAAGGAGATGATGGGCTATGAGCTCGCCGACGTCCTGGAGAATCTGCATTTGGCCGCGCTAGGGACGCTCGGAGACCGCATACCCGACGGAAGCATCCTTGAAGATTACGAAGATTTCTCGCCCACGAAGTTCGTGGGGCGAGTGGAGCCATATCGAAAAATCTGTGCGGAATGGATGAAGGTGCAATCAGGTTGTGGCCGTGCTGTGATTGTCTCCGGTGAAGCCGGGATCGGCAAGACCCGCTTTTGCGATCAATTCCTCCGTCTGGCTGCTATCCAAGGCGCGAGGTGCTTTACCGGCCGCTGCTATTCGACCGAAAGCAGTCTCCCGTTCAGCGGCATTGTCGACGCTTTCGCATATGGTTTGCACTCTAAGGACATCGAAGCCTTGGACCCCCGATGGAGATCGGTCCTGTCTGACGTCGTTCCACAAGTCATAGGCGTGGCGCGACAATCCGCTTCATCATTCGAGCGCGAAGAATACCGATTGCGCATCCTAGAGGCTCTCGTTCAGGTGGCCATCAATATTAGCAATTCTACACCTCTCGTACTGTTCATTGACGATTTTCAATGGGCGGATCACTCGACGATAGCCGTCGTTCATTATATGATACGAAGGTTATCTAGCCATCCGATAATGATATTGCTTTCGATTAGAAGTGACGAAGCTAATTATAGTGCGCAGCTGACGCGATTTCGAGCTGACATATCGCGATATCCTTACTGCGCCGACATTGTGTTGACAGAAATGGATCGCAACGAAGTAGATTTGCTCGTTGCATCATTTTGTGCCCGGAACAATGTTGCTATTCCGCCCGAATATCAAGATGCCCTGTATGAACGTGTGGGTGGTCGCCCCTTCTTCATAATCGAGCTGCTGCGAACCTTATGCGATCCGGCGTCCTCGTCGGTAGCTGCTAATAATGCGGAAAAGTCTGTCGGACATGAGGCCCTGCCGAAGTCAATACGATCGTTCCTGAGAAGTCGATTTGAGCTTATGTCATTAGAGGAAACGCAGGTTCTCGGAGCGCTCGCTGTTCTTGGGAAACGGGCGCCTTTTCATACGATCCGGGCCGTTGCAGGACTAGAAGATATCCCTGTCTCTGAGGCAGTCACGTCTCTAATCAAAAAAGGGCTCCTGAGGGAGGTCAGCGGGGAGATCGGTTTCGCACACGACCTGCTTCGTGAGGCTGCGTACGACTGGATCGGCAATTATAAACGACGGGTTCTGCACGGGCGCGCAGCGCAGGTGCTCGCAGAGGATCGTCAGACGTCGGCGGGAATAATTGCACTTCATTACGATCTCGCAGGGGATAAGCCACAGGCATTCATATATGCGTTGAAGGCAGCTGAAGCGAGTGAACGGACGCACAGTCTAGTTGAGGCGGAATTCTATTTGCACAAAGCACTCGATAATGCATATGATTACGATGCGGAACTATTAGCATATGAGACAATTGCTAGTTTTCTTTTCAGATCTAGGCGCTATGCCGAAGCAGAGCCATATTTTGGAAAATTGGAAATGCACTATCAGTCTACGGGACGGAGCAGAGGCCTTCTGATAGCCGAGGTGAACCGGATCGCAGCCATGTTACACCGGGGAAGAATATCTGCCCGGGATGCAGTCAAGCGCCTTGAAGCTTGTGTGTCCGAAGCGGAAAAGGTCGGGGAGCATCGGTTGATATCTCAAGTCTTGCGGCAAGTGATTAACGCCGCTCACTCGCAGAGTGAGCGAAGTGTTGTGCTCAAGTGGACGGAAATGCTCATAAGCCCGAAATATACGTCGGAACCGGACCCGAATACTGTCAGGAATTTTTGCGTCGCCGCACTTATCTTGGGAGTTTATCGTTCGGTCAGCGAGGGACTGAATTATGCTAACAAGGCGTGTGAGTTATCTAGCAAGTTGGACGACCGACTGGGCCAGGTCGTGGCGCTTAGATCTAGGGCAGCCAATCTCATGCATTCAGGAAATCTGGCCCTTGCCATGGCGGATATCGAACACGCCTCTGTCCTCGCCGAACAACTAGAAAATCCTCATAGGATGTTTGATGTGATAACGTTGGCGATGGTTGTAGAGACTGCACGCGGGAATTGGGAGTCAGCAGAAGCGTTGTACGACAGAGTCACTCAGATGATTGATGATGGCAGTACAGGATACTACTGGATAATTATATGTGCGAATCGGATGATACTTGAGTTTGAACGAGGCCGCAAACAGCAAGCCGAGAATCAAGCACGTGATCTCATAGAAATGAACCGAACGTTGTCCAACCTCTGGTTCGACCTCACCGCCTGGAGCATCCTCGGCCTGTGCGCTTTGGACCGCGGGGCGGTCGAGGAGGCTCGGAAGTGTCGGGACGAGGTGTTGCGGCAGTACGAGGGGAAGGACTTCTGGATCTCGGATGTGTCGTATGCGGAGATCTTCCTCGCGCGGCTGTCCAGCCTGGAGGGTGACGTTGCGGGTGCGGTGAGGCGTCTGGAACAGGCGATCGCTGCGTACGAGGATCGAGACGTTCTCTGCCGGTCGCGTATGCAGCTCGAGCGTGCTCGCCTGCTGCGGGAGCTGGATCCCGCGGAGTCGCGGCGGGAGGCGGAGGCGGTTCTAGAACGGGCGCGCCGAATGGGTGCGCGGCCGCTCATGGAGAAGGCCGAAGCGATCCTGGCGTGGGCGGCGGGGATGGAACAGACGGCGGGTGCCGTTACTACGAGATAGCGGACCCAACGGACCCGACGCACGGCTATGCCGGCACGGGTCGGGGCCTCCAACCTGGGTGCCTCGGTCAGATCGGATCGCCTGCGGACGGCGCGGAATCTCTACGGAAGCAATCCGAATACGAAGATCGACGTCGTGACGAGCACCGCGTGGAGGGTCACCGCTCGGCTGCGAGGATCCTGGCCCCACGAGCGCTACACTCCTGAACTCTGATTCGCCGACGAATGTGGATTCCGGTGGGCTCCTGGACTCATCGGGTGCGCCGGACGGCGCGCCTGGTTCTACGGTCGTGCGTTCCGGTGTACATGCTTCGCGAAAGGAGAGATGAAGGGCGCCTGGCGTAAGCTGACCGACTCCACCGGCCGCACGTATGTGGTCCGCCCCTACACAGCCTCGGATCGAGAGGCGCTCCAGGCGATGTACGAGGCGTTCGAGCCGAAGCGGGTGGCGCAAGGACTCCCGCCGGCGGAAGCGGCGGGGATCCGGCGGTGGCTGGATCGGGTTCTGGCGCGCGGCGAGCACGTCGTGGTCGAGGAGGACGGGCGGATCGTGGGGCATGCGATGCTCATCCCAATGGAAGACGGAGGCGCCGAGCTCGCGAATTTCCTCCATCAGTCGGTTCGAGGGCGCGGGCTCGGGACGGCGTTGAACCGGGTCATGGTGGAGCTGGCGGGGGAAGTGGGGTACCGCCGGGTCTGGTTGTGCGTCGAGCCGTGGAACCGCGCCGCGGTGCGTTCCTACCTGAAAGCGGGATTCCGGATCCTGCCCGGCTCCCTCACGGCGTCGGAAGTCGAGATGGAGGCCATACCGCGGTCGCCGACACGCGAGTGAACTGCCAAGCTCGCCAGCCCTCCCCCTCCGTCGCATTGCAGCTCCCCCTCGCCTGCGCGGCGGCCCTTCCCCTCTCCGGCACGGGGAGTGCAGCCCGGCAAGGAAGCGAGCGAGTGAGTCTCCGGGCCGGGAGGAGTCTGTGATCCACGTCGAATGCGCGGTTCCGATCCGAGCGAAGCGGGCCGACGCGTGGCGGCGGCTGCGGGCGAAGATCGAGGCGCCGCAGCGGTTCATGCCGAGCGTCGTCGCCTGCGAGATCGTGGAGC
>QGVC01000636.1 GCA_003242645.1 Pseudomonadota bacterium | reverse complement strand
GATTGATCCCGAGGCTGACGAGGGGCTGCACGATGACGACTGCGCCGATGATGTAGGTTGCTGTCGGCGGGAGGCCGGCGCCGACCAGCCACCCGAAGATGTACGCCATGAAAATCATGGCCAGGATGTTCCAAGCCCCGAGGTTGAGCAGCATCCCTCCCATGCGGTTGATGAAGCCCGTGACGGTGAACAGGCCGATCATGATGCCAAGCGTCGCCAGCAATAGCGTCAGGTACGACGTCATATCCGCATGCGTTTCGAGGCAAAGCTTGAGGTTGCTGATTAAGGATTGGTCAGCAACGGCAGGGTCCTTCAAAACGTACTTGAAATAGAGGAAGGCGATGATCAGCAGCGCCAGCATAAAGCTCGAGGCATAAAGCGCGGCCAGCAGCTCGCCGGTGCCGAGGATGCCCAAATGGTAGACTAGAAAGAGGACAGACAGGAAAAAGATCGACGTTTTTATGCGATCGTAAAGCGGGACTGAGGGCGCTGCTACGTTATCGGACGGCAGGAGCCGCACGCAGACGAGATAAACGGCGAGCGCAAGCGTGCCGTAATAAACAATTGCGAGGGAAAAGCCGCGCACGACAACGTCCCAGTAGGGGACGCCGAGAAACTGCGACATCAGAAAGGCGCCGACGCCCATCATTGGCGGCATCATAAGGCCGCCCATGGAGGCCGCGGTTTCCACTGCTCCGGCGAAGGCTCCTGGTAAGCCGTAGCGTTTCATCAGCGGAATGGTAATGCTGCCGACGACCACGGCGTTCGCTGAGCCGCTGCCGCTGATCATACCGATGGAAAGCGAGCCAAGCACTGCCGTCTGCGGCACCATCTGACGCGACCTACCCGCGAGGCGCCGCATGACGTTGATCATGGCGCTTTGGGCGCCAAAGCCCTGGGCGGCTGCCGCAAGCAAAAGGAACGCTGCAATCAGAGTAAGGGCAATCTGGCCATAGATGCCGTAAATGCCGGTTGAGAATTCAACGGTGCTCGATGTAACGATGCGGTAGAACGATGTGCCCGGGTGCCAGAAGAAGTCGATCGGGCTCAGGTATCCCCATAGCGTGTAGAAGATGAGGACCATGTTCACCCAAAAGAGGACGGGGTGAACCATTCGTGACAACTCCATAACGAGCAGGAAAACGAGCAGGCCGACGACGAAGTCCTCAGTCGTGTAGGAGCCTTGCCGATAGATGGCGACCTCCTCGAACTCCCACCAGAAATGCCAAAAGGCGTAAAGGCAAATGCCGATGTAAAAAAGGATGATGAGGTCGTTCACGCGGGGAGGCAGCCATTTATAGAAATAATCGCGCCGGTACATGAACAGGATTTGCAGGATAAGCGTGATCGACATGAGATGCGCGACCAGCTCCTGCGGCCCCCCAAACCCCGTATAGAAGTACCAGACGAGCCAAATGAGCTGAATGGCCGCGAAGACCAGAATGACGTTGGAGAGATTGAAGATCTCTTTGAGGTCTTTGACTCTCACGGCAGCTCCTCCCTCTTTCCGCGCTTCTTATCCGGTCGTGTCTTGCTTGGAGTGATTACGATGGCCATCTCAGGCCAATTGGCGAATGGCTCATTGAAGTGGGGCATAAAACAAAGCAAGGGGCTCGCTTCGAAGGCAAGCCCCCGCTTTGTCATGACGGACAGTGCACGCTAGATCAGCTCTAGTTGCTGGCAATCGTCCAGCTATCGTCCCAGGCGTTATGTTCCTTCAGGAACTTCGCAAGCCCCGGATGGACCGGCACATTCGGCGCTGACTTGATGCCGTTGACCTGCATGCCAATGAAGTCCTTGGCCAGTGGTGTGAAGCCGGCCTCGGCCTTGGCGAGTTGTTCGCGATTCTCGTAGAACGCGCTCACCATCTTGTAGACGACTTCCTCCGGCATGTCGGCGCGCACGTTGTAGCCGAACAGGATCGGCACGC
>QGVC01000635.1 GCA_003242645.1 Pseudomonadota bacterium | reverse complement strand
CTGGAGCAGGTGCTGGCAGAAAATCCGGCTACGTCGCGGCCCGTACCTGACCTCAACAAGCTGAAAGCAGCCGCGTGATTGGAGAATCACGCGTGCTCAGCGGGCGGCGACGACCTCCCGGCTTTGCACGCGGCTGAGCCATGTCACGCCGAGCAGCACGATCGCCATCAACGGTAGGGCGGCCATGTTGACGACGGTCCAGCCGACGTTCGCCTGGAGGATGCCGGAGAGCCCCGCGGCCGTCGCCGTCGTGCCGTAGACCGCGAAGTCGTGGCTGCCCTGCACCTTGGCCCGCTCCGACGGCATGTAAGTCGTCGTGAGCAGGGTCGTGCCGCCGACGAACGTGAAGTTCCACCCGAGGCCGACGAGCAGATTGCCCACGAAGAAATTCCAGAACTCGATGCCGCTCAAATTGACCAGGGCGCAGAGTATCTCGATCACGGCCCCCGCGGCGATGACGGACAGCACGCCAAACCGCGCGATGAGATGCCCCGTGAAGAACGATGGCAGGAACATCGCGATGATGTGGCCCTGGATGACGGTCGCGCTGTCATTGAATGCGAATCCGCAGGCCTGCATGGCAAGCGGCGTCGCCGACATGATGAGCGTCATCACGCCGTAGCCAAACATCGAAGAGGCCAGCGCGACGATAAACGCCGGCTGCCGCACAATCTGGCTCATCGGCCGGCCGCCCTTGGCCTTCTCTGCCGCCGTGAGCATCGGAATCCGAATTCCCTGCACGAGGATCAGCACAGCGGCCGAGTACACGGACACCATGACGTAGACGCCCGCGAACACGAGCGGATCAAGCCAGTGCACGGTCCACTTGGCCGTCTGCGGACCGAGGAACCCTGCAAGGACGCCCCCGAGCAGAACGAGCGAAATAGCCTTGGGCCGAAGCGCCGGCTCCGTCGCGTCAGCAGCGGCAAACCGGAAGTACCACGCAAAGGCGGCGGCCATGCCTTGGAACAGAGCGCCGAGGCACAGGAGCGCGAAGCTCTGCTGGTAGATCGCGAAAACCGAGATCAGGCCCGAAGCCACGCCACACAATGCGCCGACTGAAAAACCGCCTCGGCGCCCGATCCGCGCCATCAGCAACGATGCCGGGATCGTCGTCAGCATGACGCCGCCATGGACGAGGAACAACGGCAAGGTGGCCAGCGTCTTGTCCACCCCGAGCAACGCGTGGCCCGCGAGCGGCGTCGTCGCGATGCCCATCGACTGCACGGACATGAAGAAGCCCTGACAAATCGCCAACAGGGCAATATTGCGCGGGTTCGGAATGCCGAGGATGGACATGGTCTTCGACGTGTAGCACAGGCGGCGCACCAGAGTTATGCCTGAACGCCAACCCTACCATGCCTTCATCAGCGAGCTTCACAAATTGAAAAGCGCACAGCTCGGGAGATTAACAACACCCATCATAGGTTATCGGGGGTGCTCCTGCCGGTTCGCCGCACGGCCTAGCCGGCACCGATTCTGCATGCTCGCAGGCAGTTAAGATCGCAGCGGGGCCAACCCTATAGCACCGAAACAGTCGCTCCCACGCGCCGTTCACAAACGGTAACGATGTCCAAGGGGCCGCACCGGTGCGGCGCTCTCCGCTCCCACTCATCCCCGATTCCTATGCGCCTCGCAGCCGAGATGTGCCTGCGCCAGTTGCCATGTGTCAAACTGGGCCGCTCCTCCCTGGGTTATGCTTCCAGTGGAGCATCACGAGAGGGCAATGGACCAAGCGAATTTCAAACCCGCTCAAGCTGAAGCGCCAGCGTGGCACGCGCTGTCGACGGCAGAGGCCTTCGAGTATCTAGCCGCCGACACCAGCGGACTTTCGACCGAAGAAGCCCAGCGGCGCCTGGAGGTGCACGGCCCGAACCGGCTTCCCGTGCAGGCCCGCCGATCGGCGCTGACACGCTTTCTGCTGCAGTTCCA
>QGVC01000189.1 GCA_003242645.1 Pseudomonadota bacterium | reverse complement strand
GCCTTCAGCGTATTTGCCCGCAGGTCGACGGGCGCCCGGCGTGCCAGCGCCCTGCCCTCCTCGACAACGCGATCGCCGAACACCCGCTCGAACGAAGGAACCAGCCACTCGGGAATATCCGCGCGGATATGGAGGGGCGCGTCTTCCCGCACTTCCCGTTCAAGCCCCGCGCGCTCGGAAGGCGTAAGAGGATCTAGCGCATGTTCGGAGCCGTCGGCCGCCGCCGCAACTTCCTCGGCGGTCATCGCCAGGGCTTCCGGCGCAGCGGCGAGGACGAGTGCGCGGGTCGAGTCGTCGCCCATGCGGGCGGCAAGCGAGAGCCGGCGGCGGAGGACGTCGAACACCAGATTGCCAATGGCCGCGCGATCGCCGGAGCCGGCAAAGCGATGCGCCTTGCCCCAGTCGGCCAAAGCCTGCGCTGCGGGTCGGTGGCGGACGAAAATTTCGTCCAGCACCTCGACGGCAGCCTTCATCCGTGCGCCTGGCCGCATCTTGCCCCGTGGCCGTCAGATCATGCCGGGTAGTTCGGGCTTTCGCGCGTGATGCCGACGCTGTGGGCGTGGCTCTCGCGCATGGCAGCCGGCGAGATGCGCACGAACTTCGCGCGGGCCTGCAGCTCGGCGATGTTCCGTGCACCAACGTAACCCATGCCGGCGCGCAGACCGCCAACGAGCTGATGCAGAACCGTGGCGACCGGCCCCTTGTAGGGCACCTGGCCCTCGATGCCTTCCGGAACAAGCTTCAGCGTATCCTTCACTTCCTGCTGGAAGTAGCGGTCGGCGCTGCCCCGTGCCATGGCACCCACCGAGCCCATGCCGCGATAGGATTTGTACGTGCGGCCCTGGTAAAGGTACGTCTCGCCAGGGCTCTCGTCTGTGCCCGCGAGCAGCGCACCGATCATCACGGCGCTGGCACCCGCCGCGAGGGCTTTCGTTATGTCGCCGGAGAACTTCACGCCACCGTCGGCGATGATTGGCGTGTTCGTCTTCTGGGCTTCCGCCACGCACTGGAGAATGGCCGAGAGCTGAGGAACGCCAACGCCAGCGACGACGCGGGTCGTGCAGATGGAGCCTGGACCGATGCCGACTTTCACGGCATCTGCGCCAGCTTCGATCAGCGCCCGTGTCGCTTCCGCAGTGGCCACGTTTCCGGCGATGACCTGCGTGCTGTTGGAGAGCCGCTTGATGCGGGTGACAGCCTCAAGCACCCGGCTGGAGTGCCCGTGTGCCGTATCGACGACGATGACGTCACATCCGGCGGCTATGAGGCGTTCCGTGCGCTCGTAACCCTCCTCGCCGACAGTGGTCGCAGCAGCCACACGCAGACGGCCCTGCTCGTCCTTGCAGGCGTTGGGGTAAAGCGTCGCCTTCTCGATGTCCTTGACCGTGATGAGGCCGATGCAGCGATAGTCGTCATCAACCACCAGCAGCTTCTCGATGCGGTGCTGGTGCAGAAGCCGTTTCGCCTCTTCCCGGTCGACGTTCGACTTGACGGTGACGAGGCCTTCCTTGGTCATCAGCTCGGAGACGGGCGTCTCCGGGTTCGTTGCGAATCGCACGTCCCGGTGCGTGAGGATGCCAACGAGCTTGCCCCCGCGTCCACCGGACGTCGACTCCACGACAGGGATGCCCGAGATGCGGTGCTCCTGCATGAGCTTCAGGGCATCCTTCAGCGTGGCCGTTGGATGGATCGTCACTGGGTTGACGACCATTCCGCTCTCGAACTTCTTGACCGCCTCGACTTCCTTGGCCTGCTGCTCCGGCGTCAGGTTGCGATGGATCACCCCGATGCCCCCCGCCTGAGCCATCGCGATGGCCAGTCGGGACTCGGTCACCGTGTCCATGGCCGAGGAGATGATGGGGATATTAAGCGCGATGGTCTTGGTGATCCGGGTCGATACGTCGACCTGGCTAGGCAGAGTATCGGATGCTTGGGGTACGAGAAGTACGTCGTCGAATGTCAGCCCGACATCTTCGACGAATTCGGGGCGTGCAGCCATGGGGATTGGCTCCTGATTATGTGAAATGGTCCGGATCGGCGGACGATTTCGGAACGCGCATAGCACGCAAGGGGGAGCAAAGGAAGCGTGCGAAGCCGTCACGGGTGACGGGCTGCCGCGCCTGTCCCCAGGCGAGCACATCCTGGATCAGGATCTGGATTCCCCGGACTGCTTGGCGAACGGCGCGCGCAGCAGCTGATCGAGCCCGACGCCGATAGAGATCAGCGCGAAGCCGGCGAAATCGAGAAGGGTGGGACGTTCGCCGAGAATGATGGCCGAACCAATCACAGCGAACACTGGGATGAGCAGAGTTCCCAACGCCGCCGTCGCGCTCGGCACCCGCTCGAGGAGCTGAAACCAGAGGAAGTAGGCAAGCGCGAGCGCCAACACCACGTGGTAAACAAAGGCGCCGGCCACGACCGGATCGCTGATGTCCATTCGCGGCACCTCGAACGCAGCAGCGCCCAGCGCCGCAATCGCGGAGCCGATGGCCAGCTGCCAAGCCGCGAGGCCGAGCGGGTCACCCGGTATGCCGCGGTGCTTGGTGTAGACAGTGCCCGCCGCCCACGAAATTGCGGCGCCGAGCACATAGATGAGCCCAGGCGGAAGAGAGCCCCCGGCAAGGGCCGGCCAATAAGGCTCAGCGAGGAGGGCCAGCCCGAGCGCTCCGCAAACGAGGGCCGCGGCCCGCAGACTGTCGATCCGCTCGCCAAAGAACAGAGCGGCAAAGACGGTGGCCCAGAGCGGCATCGTAAAGGTGAGAATCGCAGCCCGCGAGGTCGCCATGGCGAGCTGGGCAAACACGACACAGATATTGAACCCGGCAACCGATAGGAACCCCGCAATGAAGAGGGCCATGCGGTGCCCTGCCGGCACGAAAAGCGAGCGCCCAATAATTTTGGCGATGATGGCTAGAAGGGCCGCCCCCAGGCCGAGCCCGGCAGCCCGCAGCGTCCAGGGAGAGAAACCGGCAAGGGCAAGTTTAACTGCTGGCCAGTTCAGCCCCCAGAAGAGCGCTGAAACCCAGATGCGCCACAAGTTACGCCGCTCCCGGTGAAGCGGCGGCTTCACTTCGGCCGCGAAAACCAGTGGCCAGAACGTACAGCTCCGAGCTATCCGGCCGGCTTGCCGGAGGTTTTACGTGGCGGACCTTCGCGAAATCCCGCTTCAACGTGTTCAGCAGCTCGCCTTCAGTGCCGCCCTGAAACACCTTGGCCAGAAAGACGCCGCCTGGGGACAGCACCTCACGCGCGAACTCTGTCGCCGCCTCTACCAGCGCCATGATGCGCAGGTGATCTGTCTTGGCATGGCCGGTGGTTGGTGCCGCCATGTCGGAAAGTACGACATCCGCGCCGCCATCCCGCAGCCGGGACTTGAGCTGGTCGGGAGCCGTTGGGTCCATGAAGTCGAGGTGGAGAACATCCACACCGGGCAGCGGCTCCATCTCCAAAATATCGATTGCTATCACCTGCCCGCGGCCCTCGTCCGACTTGACCCGTTTCACAAGCACTTGGCTCCAGCCCCCAGGAGCGGCCCCAAGATCGACCACGCGCTGCCCTGGCTTGAGAATGCGGTATTTGTCGTCAATCTCGATCAGCTTGTATGCCGCCCGCGAACGATAGCCTTCGCGCTGAGCAGCCGCGACGTAGGGATCATTCAGCTGCCGTTCGAGCCACCGCCGTGACGAAGCTGTGCGTCGCTTGCCGCTCCGCAAGCGCACCTTGAGCTGACGCTGACCGCCATGGCTGCTTTTCGGCCTGGAGGATTTCACCATCGAAAAATTCTTGTTGTGTCTGTGGGTGGCTGCTTAGCCGTTGAGCTGGGCTTTGCGGGCGCGGCGATGGGAATTTCGGTAGCACCCGTCTTCGGCCATCATGGTGGCGAGAATCCCTTCACGCAAGCCTCGATCTGCCACGCGTAGGCGGCGGGCCGGCCACATCCTCAGGAGGCCTTCCAGAATTGCGCATCCGGCGAGCACGAGGTCAGCCCGCTCCTTCCCAATGCAAGGTTCGGCGACCCGTTGTTCATAGGAGCGCGAAAGGAGATCATAAGTAATTGCCCGGGCTTCTGCCGCGTCCAGCCAATAGCCATCGACACGACTGCGATCGTAGCGCGGCAGACCCAGCCTGATTCCCGCCATCGTCGTGACGGTTCCGGAGGTGCCAAGCAAGTGCGCGCGCCCTGTCTGCACACGCTTGCGGAAACCGTGCTGTGCCTCGAACGGCTTCAGAAGCTCCATGACGTGATCAACCATAGCCTCGAAGCCAGCCGGAGTGAGCCGCCGCCCGCCGAAGCGCTCGGCCAGGCTTACGACGCCAACGGGAAGAGACGTCCAGGCGGTGATGCAGTTCATCGCCTCGAGCCGATGGGCAAGGGATCGCCGCCAATTGCGTTTGCGGCGGGTAAGATCCAGCCAGACAAGCTCAGATGAGCCGCCGCCGATGTCAAACACCAGCGCGAGGTCCGAATTCTCATCGAGCAAAGTGGCACAACCGGAAACGGCGAGCTTGGCCTCCGCCTCCCGGCTTAGAATTTCGATCGTCAGTCCGAGCTCGCGCCGGATGCGGTCAACGAACTCCTGGCCATTTTCCGCAATCCGACAGGCCTCCGTCGCCACCAACCGGGAGCGCGTGACGTTGTGCCGGCGCATTTTGGCAGCACACACCTTGAGCGCTTCCCACGTGCGGGCCATGGCAGCTTCGGACAAGCGACCGGTAGTAGAGACACCCTCGCCGAGCTTGATGATGCGCGAGAAGGCATCCATGACTTGAAACCCGCGCCGGGATGGCCGGGCGATCAGAAGCCGGCAGTTGTTCGTGCCGAGGTCGAGTGCTGCGTAAACGCGAGTGATTGGGGCCGCGGACGGTCGCCAGTAGGTCGGAGTGCTGCAGGGAGGCGTCCAGGTCTGCGCTCGCACGGGCGCGGAGAGATCGACCGGCGCGACTGTGACAGCATCGGTCGCGGTTTGGCTGGATTGGTCTGACACGGCCAGCTCTTGGCCGGACAGGAGCGACTCCCTCTCGTCGGTTGGCGGCTCCACGTTCTTTCCCCAGCGCCTGGATCGGCTCTGGCCGGCCAAATATTCCGGCCTCTGAGCGCATCGTCATCAGGCGTCATCTGGTTTCGCTTGGGGAACACTGTAGCAGCTTGGCGGGCCGCGTAAACAAGTTGTTACAAAATTCCTTGCCACGCGGCCGAACGACCGGACGATCTACTTACCTCCCGGCAGAATTTCACGTAGATCAACAAGCACTTATTTGCCAACGGCGCGGCTTAGACGACTTCGTTTCGCAGCTTCCCCTCACCGCGCCAGAGGCGATCCAGGTTTTCCAGCAAGATATCGATGACATTGTCTTCGTAGCGGCGCGTCTCGCCAGCCGTATGGGGCGTGAGGAGAACGTTGGGCATTGCCCAAAGAGGCGAGGATTCTGGCAACGGCTCCTCCCGCGTAACGTCGATGCCAGCCGCCGCGATGCGTCCCTCCGACAGAGCAGCGATTAGGGCGTCCTCATCCACAACCTTGCCGCGGGCCACGTTGATGAGGTGCGCCGAGGGTTTCATCAGCGACAAGGCCTTTGCATCAATTAGGTTCTCGGTTTCCGGCGTCAGCGGGCATGTGAGCGCAACAATGTCGGCGTCAGGCAGTAGCGTGTGCAGCTCGCTGTGCGCGTAAACGCGATCTGCTGCCCCTGCTCCGTCCGAAGGATTCCGCCGGGTGGCAATCACATTCATGTCGAAGGCTTTGGCGAGCTGAGCGAGGCGGTTGCCGATGGTGCCGAGCCCGACGATCAGCAACGTCTTGCCGCCGAGCTCGTCCTCTCGCGCCGCGGGGTCGCCAATCATCCCGCGCCAATGCTTCGCCTTCTGGTTATCGCGCCCGGTGTGCAGCTGCCGTGCCAGGGCCAGGATGAGCGACATGGCATGTTCGGCAACAGCGCGGGCATTCACTCCCTTGGCGCTGGCGAGCCGGACGCCCTTCTCCCGGAAGCGCTCCTTGTCGTACTGATCCGTTCCTGCACTGATGGACTGTACGAAGCACAGGTTTGGCGCCTCATCCAGAAGCTCGTTGCGCCAGAACCCCGACGCGACGATCACATGCGGCCGGGTGGCCGATGCGCGCAGCTCGTCTACCGATCTCACCTCGTACCACTGGATACCTGTTTGGCGGCGGGCAAAGGCGTCGCCCATTCGGTAAGCGACGTGGGCAAAGCAAATGACGAGCTCGTCACGGCTGGGCAGGCGTTTGATCGACAAGTCCGATGCTCCCCTCAAGATGGTAAGTTGAGGGAAAGGATGGCATTGGGCGGCGCGGTCAGCAACTGATTGGGACGCGCATCAGATTCTGCGGACGGCTGGCTCAATACACGCGGTTGGGGAAGTACCGCAGCACCAGCTCCTCATAGCGTCCGCTCGTCCGCACGCGCTTCAAAGCATCGTTGAGCAGGTGCTTTAGGTCGGGGTCACGCTTGGAGACAGCGATAGCCAGCCCATCCCCGAAAAACTTGGGCTCGTAGTACGCGCCACCCCGCAGCTCGCAGCACTCGTGTGAGACAGTGCCTACCACCCAGAAGCTGAGGCTGATCCCGTCGTCAAAGAGCAGGTCCACCTCACCATTCATGAGCGCTTCGCGCGCCGCCTCCGGCGAGTCGTACGGCTTGATGGTGCTGAACCGAAAGAAAGCTTCGAGATAGGCTTGATGGGCCGTTCCCTTCGCGACTGCGATTGTCTTGCCGTCGAGGTCCTCGGGATTGATCTCGAACTTCTCTGCATCCCGGCGAACCGCGAACCGAGCCGGTGTGTGGAAGTAACGCTCCGTGAAATCGACCGACTGGAGCAGGCTCGGAGAAATCTTGTGACCAGCAATCACAGCATCTGCATCACCGCGCATGAGTGCTGGGATCAGCTGATCCCAGGGGCGGACTTGTATATCGCAGGATGTCCCAGCCTCCAGGCAAATCGCACGGGCGAGATCAATGTTGAAGCCTGTGAGAACGCCCTCTTCGTCATAATAGTTGAAGGGCGGAAAATCGCCGTCGGTCAGGAAGCGTAGCGTCAGGCGACGCGTGCCCGTCTC
>QGVC01000188.1 GCA_003242645.1 Pseudomonadota bacterium | reverse complement strand
GGCCATGTACGCCGGAGCGGTGAACAGATCCTGATGTGGGTGCAACACGAAAACCGGCCGGCCAACAAGCTCCGACGGCCCTTTTTCGACGACGCCGGCCGCGCAATAGCCGTATTTAACCGGAAAAGGAAAATCGCCGGCTTGAAGGGGCGCTCG
The DNA here is from genome assembly GCA_003242645.1 of Pseudomonadota bacterium. Next base: position 6,944 of record QGVC01000188.1, on the reverse strand, counting down.
CATGCGTTCCCGTTCGTTTTGAGGGACGGTTCCGGACAAGATGAGGCGTTCCGTGCCGCGACTGATTGCGCTGAAAAGCGTACGCACAACGACGTCGTCACGAGCAGGTTCCTTCAGCGGCTCGGCACGAAGCTCCACTTCACCTTTGCGCACATACCAAATGGCATGGGCCGTTCGCGTTCTTTCTGCTGCCGCTTTTTTCATTTTGGACATCCGTTCGACAGCTGATTAACGGCTGCATCCGAGGGAAGCATCATGAGCGATCATCACGTCCTTTCTTCGCCCATGCCAGTGCTCGGCAACCGGGCGGTGCTTACAACGCCGACCGGCACGCAGTCCATGCAGGTCCTGCGCCGCCGCCGGCTGACGATGCTTCTCCTCAATGTCCTAACGTACGCGCTGCTGATGTGGGGCGTCGGCGTCGTCCTTTCCGCCGGCGGCTGGACCGTGTTCGACTTCGTTCTTCTCGCCGCGTTTGCCATTGGGTCTCCGTGGTCAGTGCTCGGATTCTGGAATGCGGCGATCGGGCTTTGGTTGCTCCATGGCGTCCGCAATCCCTTGGCCGAGGTAGCGCCCTTCGCCAAAGCCGGCGACAGCGAGGTGCCCATTCTCGTGCGGACGGCGGTCCTCATGACCTTGCGGAACGAGGACCCGGCGCGCGCGATCCTGCGCCTCAAGACAATCAAAGAAAGCCTCGATCGAACCGGCTATGGTGGCCAATTCAGCTACTTCGTTCTGAGCGACACGAGCGATCCCTCCATCGCGGCCGCCGAGGAGGAGGCGGTGCAAGCGTGGAAACGATCGCTTTCCGATCCGGATCAGGTCGTCTATCGCCGGCGGCCGGAGAATACTGGCTACAAGGCGGGCAACCTGCGCGACTTCTGCGAGCGTTGGGGCGGCGACTACGAGCTGATGCTTCCGCTCGACGCCGACAGCCTGATGTCGGGCGAAACGATCCTCCGCATGGTGCGCATCATGCAGGCGCATCCGCAACTCGGCATCTTGCAGAGCCTGGTGGTCGGAATGCCGTCGGGAAGCGCCTTTGCACGGATCTTCCAGTTTGGCATGCGGCACGGCATGCGCTCCTACACGATGGGACAGGCGTGGTGGGCGGGGGATTGCGGACCGTTCTGGGGCCATAACGCGCTCGTCCGAATTCGACCTTTCGCGCAGAAATGTCAGCTGCCCATCCTGCCCGGGAAACCGCCGCTTGGCGGACATGTGCTGTCTCACGACCAGGTCGAGGCCGCGTTGATGCGGAAGGCCGGATACGAGGTCCGCGTGCTTCCGGTGGAAGGCGGCTCGTGGGAGGAAAATCCCCCAACGCTGCTGGAGTTCATCCGGCGGGATATTCGCTGGTGCCAGGGCAATATGCAGTACCTGAAGCTGCTCGACATGCCGGGGCTGCAGCCGATGAGCCGCTTTCAGCTCGCCTGGGCCATTTTGATGTTTCTCGGAATACCGGCGTGGACGCTGATGATCGCCTTCTTGCCGGTGTTGGCCTGGGAGGCGCGCAGCATTTCGGATTATCCAACCATGCTGGCTATCGGCCTATACGTAACCTTCTTCACCATGTACCTGAGCCCGAAGATTGCGGGTTTGATCGACGCTGCACTGACACCTGGTGCCGTGTCCCGTTATGGCGGACGGCTGCGGTTCGCCGCCAGTGCGCTCATCGAGCTCGTCTTTTCTTTTCTGCTCGGCGCCGTCTCGACCATTCGCACAACGATTTTCATGATCGGTCTGCTTTTCGGAAAATCGGTCACCTGGGGCGCACAGGCCCGTGATGTGCACGGCATCTCGTGGCGAGCAGCGGTAATGGCGTTTTGGCCCCAGATGCTGTTTGGCATAGTCATCTGTGGTGCTTTGCTTCCGATCTCGCCTGCGGTCCTCCTATGGAGCCTCCCGCTGACAGCTGGCTATCTGCTGGCTGTGCCGTTCGCTGTATTCACGGCCCATCCCGAATTCGGACGTTTCCTTCAGAGGATCGGCTTGTGCGGCATACCGGAGGATTTCGATCCGCCGCCCGAAATCGAGGCATTGCAGAGCAGGTGCGCATGACCAGCGCTGTGCAAGACAAGCTGTCCGCCCTTAAGGGCGACCCTAGGATTGGCTCGTTGCGGCGCTCTCTTGAGATCTATTACGGAAACGCGGCGCGCGACGCGGCGATGGATGCGCTCTACGCGCGATTCATCGGTCCGGGTGACCTCGCCTTCGACATCGGCGCGCATGTGGGCGATCGCGTTGGTGCGTTCCGTCGCCTCGGAGCAAAGGTGGTGGCTGTCGAGCCTCAGCCTGACTGCATGTACGTGCTCCGTGCTCTTTACAAGGACGATCCAGAGGTCACGTTCGTGGAGGCAGCCTGCAGCCGGAAACCGGGGCATCTCGTCCTGCACGTCAACTCCGCCAATCCGACCGTCACGACGGCGTCTCGCGCTTTTGTTTCCTCAGCCTCGGGTGCAGCCGGGTGGGAAGAGCAGGTGTGGGACCGGGAAATCGAGGTCGAAACGACAACGCTCGACGATCTCATTCGCCGGTTCGGCAAGCCACGGTTCGTCAAGATCGATGTCGAAGGCTTGGAGGCCGATGTGATTGCGGGACTCAGCAGTCCATTGCCGGCGTTGTCGTTCGAGTTCACGACCATCCAGCGCGAAGTTGCACTGGAGTGCATCGATCGGCTTTTGGGTCTTGGTCCGTACCGGTTCGAAATCGCGCTCGGAGAAAGCCAGGTGCTCAAATTCGGCGAATGGGTCAGCGGCTACAGAATGAAAGAGTTCATTCGCTCCCTTCCGCATGAAGCGAATTCGGGCGATGTCTATGCCGTCGAGATTTGAGCGTCAGTGGGCGGCATTGGCCTTCGCCGCCATGATTGCAATTGCCAGCGGTCCCGCCATGTCTCAGCCTGCTGAAGCGCCAAGCTTGGAAGCTCTGCCCGTTGAGGTCGTCAACGAGAGCGAGCCGGTGCTCTGCGCCGAGAAGGACAACGTCAGCATCGCGTTCTCTTCGCCGCGCGTGCGCAGCTTCCGGATCGAGGCGGCACACCCGGTTTACCTCTCGACCTTGCAGCGGGACAGCTTCGCTCCCGACTGGACCGACTGCGACATGTCGGGCGACCCTGCTTATGCTCCGCCGACGCCTCCGCGGCGTGTGACAATCTACGAGGAAGTCGACTTCTGGCTGGTTGGCCATACGTTTCCAACGTTCTGGCGGCCGGCAACGACGACCGTCCGCGTTGGCGACCGGGTCGAGCACGGGCTGCACCTCGTCCAGCTGTGGATGATCCGGCCGATGGGTGGTGAGGAGGTCCTGGTCGTCTATCCGCAGGACGGCTATTGGCGCCTCCGTCCCAAGACTCCGCCGGGTCTCGAGACGACCGCGTTCGGCTCCTCGTTCCTCGTCGGACCTGTCGAGAAAGAGGGGCGTCCAATCGTTCGCATCAAGGAGTTGGCCTTCGATCCGGCCACAAAGTCTTTCACGCTCACGTTCGAGCGCGGCGGAACGGCGACTGTGAAAGTCGTGGAAACGGATCAAAACCGGCACACGCTACACGTCACATTCGCCAAGCCGATCGAGGATCGGCCGTTCGCCATGCTCCGTTCCATGTACGTCACAGCGTTCAATAACGACGTGGCCCAGATCGCCCTGCGGGAGCCCGGTGCAAAGGGGTGGCGGGAGGAATCCATCATGGCCTTCGACCGGGCATCGGCCACGGCCATTTGGCTTGGCCGGCTCACGCCGTCGCGGCACAACACGAGCTCACCGGATATGTTCTTCAGCGGCTTTTCGGAGACCTCACAGCCACGTCACCGGCCGGGCCAGCCTCCACCGAAGCTCTAGAGGGACCCTCCGATGACAGACCGCCTTTGGGTGCAGGCCGGAGGTTGTTGAAGAACGCCGCACTCAGTATTGGAAGATGCGCTGATACCACGGCACCTCCTCGACGCGCCGCGGCCGCTGTGACCGAGCGGTCGGGGGGCTCGCCGCGGGGCGGCTCACTCCCGAGGGGCCCGGAAGCGACCACGCTGCCGAACGGTTCGTCAGCGTATCGCGCGAAGCCGCCACCCGCTTCTTGCTGAGCGCCTCTTCGGCCAAGGAATCGAACTCCGCAACGGTGATGGCGGAGTCTTTCGGAACGAGGTGAACAACGCGATACCCGCGTTTATTGAGCTCGTCGAGCAGTCCCTTCAGAGCGTGTGCCGTCGACGGCTGAATATCGTGGAAGAGGATGATCCCCTTTTTTCTCTGGGCGAGTTGATTGAGCACGTTGCGTTGAACGGCTGCTGCATCGCGCGTTCGGAAATCGTACGAGTCGATGTCGATCGAGAAGATTGCAATTCCCCTCTCCTGCAGATGCGCCTGCATGTTCTGGGGATCGTCGAGATACGGAAAACGAAAGAACGGAGCAATGGGCGCTCCGAGGACGGCCTGAACGGCGCTCAGCCCAAGCTCGATTTCAGCCCGGGCCTGACTTTCTGAAAGCGAGCGCAGCCTCTTGTGGGACCAGGTATGCGTCCCGATCGTATGGCCGCGCATCGCAACTTCTTGGAGCATGTCAGGGTTCGACACTGCCATGCGTCCGACAATGAAAAAGGTCGCCTTGGTGCAGTGGGCGTCCAATGCAGCGAGCACGGCAGGCGTATGCCGGCGCGACGGTCCATCGTCGAAGGTCAGTACAACCTCGCCGTCCTTGAGAAAGCCGTCGTTCTCTCGGTATTGGAGGCCGCCAAAGCGGGGTCCGAAGGTGGTATCGATCTCAACGATTCGCGAAACGCCGATGGCGTTCGAATTCGGTGAGCATCTCGCCGGCTCGGATCGGGCGGAGCTCCCTGGCCAGAGGCACAATAATAAAGCCGCCAGCCCGACAGCGGCGGTCAAACGCATTCGCAATCTCTCCTGATGCCCCCGTTTTGTCGCTGGTCGGAATATAGGGGCAAGCGCCGCGCCGCTGCAACCCACCGGCGAGACAAACCCCCAAAAAGGTTAGTCAGGCAACACTAACTGTTGCACAATTTCACCTTTGCAGCAGTGGGCTTACCTGGCTTGATGAAAGGTGGTAGCGCAGTTCGGGTACACGGCTGGGTACACGCCGATCACGTACGAAGATGGGAGAGTCACATGGAGAGCACGGGCAAGGCACCCGTCCGGGTGAGACGGCTCGAGGCCCGTGACAAGCCGTACTGGCTGGAGTTGTTCAAGGGTTACATCGACTTCTACAAGGCGAGCGTGCCGGAAGAGGTAATGGAGCTGACGTGGCAGCGGCTCATGAACCAGGAGCCGGACTTCCACATCTGCCTCGTCGCGACGAATGACGACGACGTACCGGTCGGTCTGGCGCACGTGCTGTTCCACCGCTCGACCTGGTCGCTCACCTGGTACTGCTATCTGGAGGACCTGTTCGTTCGACCGGCGGAACGCGGAAAGGGAATCGGCCGGGCACTGATCGAAGCCGTCTACAAGGAGGCCGACGCCCGCCAGTGCACGCGCACCTACTGGGCGACGCAAGAGTTCAATTACCGGGCCCGTATGCTTTACGACCAGCTCGCAACGAAGTCGCCTTTCGTCCAGTACAGGCGCTGAAGCCTTACCGAATCTTACGACGTCGGCGAATCGAGCTTGCGCGTCAGGCTCTCGAACTCCTTGCGCAGCTCCTCGTTGCGGAAGATCTGCTCGAACGTCGGCGCTTCGAGCTTCTGGATGGCCTCGAAGGACGCCGAGCTGTCCCGCATCAGGTTGCGGAGCTGGAAGCTCGCCTCAACCGTCTCATAGGTGTTATCGGCGATACGGAGGTCGTGGGCTGTGCGCTTGCGGGCCTCCGCAATCTGCTCTCGCTGCTGCAAGAGGTAGCGCCGGTAGCCTTTTGCCGCTTCTTCCGCAAGTTTCTGGCTTTCGCGGTTGGCCTCCAGGGCCCGACGCTGATCGGGCCGGTTCTCAGCCTTTAGCAGCTCGTTCGTCTTGCGCCGGGCCGCCTCGATGTCCTTCATGATGGCATCGAGCTTGGGCAGATAGTTATTGTCGATCTTGTCGATCAGCGTGTCCTGCGCGTGCACCAGCATCGCGAAGAGCGCCGCGTGCATGGCGAAATACTTCCGCGCGGCATTCATGTTGTTGCCGGAGGCATTCAGCATCTTCGCGAGCTGACGATCGACCAGCTTGGCCGAGTTGAACACGGCCGCTAGTCGTACGAGGTCGCCGGAAAGCACGCTGTCGAGCAGGAGGTCGACCTGCTCGGCCGAAAGATCAAGGCCAGACGCTTTGAGCGCCTGATGGACCTCGGCCTTCGCAGCCTCGATGGCCTTTCGGTTCTCTTCAATTCGGCGCTGCGATTCCTGGATGTCTCGCTCAAGACTTTCGACGGTGTCACTGAGAACACCAGGCAGAATGGCGTCCTGCGGAGCGACGAGCTGCTTCTCCTTGAGCTTGACGATGCGGTCTTCAAGATCGCGGATGTTCTTGCGCAGCGTTTCGATGCGGCGCTGCACGGCGACCACAGGCACATCCGTGACGATGCCGAGCGCTGCGTCGAGCAGATCACGGATCTTACGCTCGCGATCCTCGCGGGTCTCCGTCCAGATCGGCGTTACGACGAAATCCTTCCGTGAGGGCAGCTTTCGGGCTTCGGCGCGGTGCTTGGCTGCGTCCTCGAGAATGGCGTCGACGGCCTTCATCAAGCGCCGCGCCTGCTCATATTCTACGCTGCCCTCCCGGACGTCCTGGGCAGCCTCCTGCTGAGCGTTGCTGTCTAAGTCCTGACCTTCCTGAGCGATGAGCTCGCCAATGCCGTCGCGGCGGCTTGCTTGTGCAAGGGAGTCCGGCGGGCACAGTATGACTGCACCGACAGTCAGTGCCAGAACGAGAACGGCAACCCGGTACGTCGTCGCCATGATCGCACCTCCACCCCCCATTGCACACTGGCCTGGAGAATCGGGCGAATCAATGAAAAAACG
>QGVC01000634.1 GCA_003242645.1 Pseudomonadota bacterium | reverse complement strand
GTCAGAGGCGCTCCTGGCAATCCCGCTTTATATCTTGATGGCCTGCCTGTTGCAGGGCTCGGGAGTGATCGAGGCACTCTATCGAGCCATGGAGCTGTGGTTCAGCCGCTTGGCGGGCGGCCTTGCAGTCGGCACGGTCGTCATTTGTACGATCATGGCGGCAATGACGGGCATTGTTGGCGCTTCAGTAACTTCCATGGGTATTCTCGCGCTGCCCTCAATGCTCAAGCGGGGTTACGACCGCGAAATGTCGATCGGAACGATTTGCGCCTCTGGAACGCTGGGAATCCTCATCCCACCGTCCGTGGTGACCATCGTTTATGCCGTTACAGCGCAGATCTCGATCGGCCAGATGCTCATGGCTGGATTAGTGCCGGGTTTGATCCTCGCGGCTCTCTACATCTGCTATATCATCATCCGATCGATGCTCAATCCATCGCTCGCGCCCGTTGGAGCGGATGCGCGCGCGGCGTCGCTGAAGGATCGGTTTGCTGCGCTCGGGGCGCTCGTTATTCCGAGCGCGATTATCGTGGCGGTGCTCGGAAGCATGTATTTCGGCATTGCGACGCCCACTGAAGCGGCGGCCGTTGGCGCTGCTGGGGCTGCGGTGTCGGCTGCGCTCCAGCGCCGGCTAACCTTCGAGTTGCTGTCCAAAGCTGCACTCGACACGCTTAAGGCGACAGCGATGGTTCTGTGGATCACCATCGGCGCCAAAGCGTTTGTAGCTATCTTCACGGGCCTTGGGGGTGCTGACTTTCTGCTTGACTTTATTCGCAGCTGGAACGCCGCGCCCTGGCTGATCCTCGCCGGAATGCTGGCGATTTTGATCTTCCTGGGCTGCTTTCTCGATGAGATCGGCATTATTCTGCTTACGGTCCCCGTTTTTCTGCCGATCGTGAAATTCCTCGGCTTCGATCCGCTGTGGTTCGGCGTTCTGTTTCTCGTAACCGCGCAGATGGCCTACATCACGCCGCCTTTCGGCTACACGCTGTTTTACATCAAAGGCACGTTGCCGTCCGGAATTGGAATGGACACTGTTTATCGGGCGGTGGTTCCGTTCTTCTTCCTTCAGCTCACAGGTCTTCTGATTTGCGCATTTTTTCCTGACTTGGTGACGTGGCTGCCACGTACCATGATCGCCCGCTAGGCTGAACGAGGAGCATCCATGTCAAAGACGTCGCGTATCCCGGGATTCCACACTCTGTCGCCCGCCGAACGCCTGGCCAAGGTCGTCGAGCTGTGTGGCCTCGACGAGGCTGCGCACCGGCAGCTCGAGAACACGGGAAATCTGAATATCGCTCTTGCCGACCGGCTGATCGAGAACGTCATTGGCGTGATGGCCATCCCCATCGGGATCGCGACCAACATGGTCATCGATGGCCGCGAAGTCCTAATTCCTATGGCAACAGAGGAAAGCTCGGTCGTTGCCGCGGTTTGCAATGCGGCGCGCCAATGCCGGGACTCGGGCGGCTTCGTCACCTCGACGAGCGGTCCCCTCATGATCGCGCAGATTCAACTCGTCGATGTGCCTGATCCACACTCAGCACGGCTGAAGATCCTCGAGCAGCGCGAGGCGATCAAGGCGGTGTGCGACGAGGTCGACCCCGTGCTCGTGCGCATCGGTGGCGGTTTCCGCGATTTGGAAGTGCGGGTCCTTGATACCAAGGCGGGGCCCATGGTCATCACGCACATCATTGTCGATACGCGCGATGCGATGGGTGCCAATGCCGTCAATTCAATGGCCGAGAAACTGGCGCCACACATCGCCGGCTGGACTGGGGGGCGGACATACTTACGCATTTTGTCCAATTTGGCTGACCGCCGCGTGGCGCGGGCACGGGCCGTTTGGAAAACGGAGGAGATCGGCGGGCCCGAAGTCCGCGACGGCATTTTGTCGGCCTATTATTTCGCGGCGGCCGATCCTTATCGAGCCGCGACCCATAAC
>QGVC01000187.1 GCA_003242645.1 Pseudomonadota bacterium | reverse complement strand
AATGTCGTACTTCCTGATGTTCTTTACGGCCTCTGGCGTGCGGTCCTCGCCGACAATCAGTCCGTCCTCGATCCGGATGATGCGGTCAGCGTAGGCGTGCGTACGCGGATCGTGCGTCACCACGAGTACCGCATGGTTTCGCTCTTTTGCGATCTGTGCGAGCAGCGCCATCACCGCGTGGCCGTTCTCGCTGTCGAGAGCAGCCGTCGGCTCGTCGGCAAGGATCACCGAGGGTGCACCGGCAATCGCGCGGGCCACTGCGACACGCTGCTGCTCTCCACCGCTCATGTTTCGAGGGTAGCTGCGCAGCTTGTGCCCGAGGCCCACGGCCTTCAATGCGGCCTCCGCCTTGGCCACCGTCTCCGCATGGCTGAAACCACGTACGTCTAGGGCGAGACGCACGTTCTCGAGGGCTGTCAGCGTCGGGAACAGGTTGTAGGACTGGAAAATGAAGCCGATGTGCCGGCGACGGATATCGGCCAGTTTCTCAGGACTGAGGTCATCCAGGGTCTCGCCGTTGATCCGCACACTGCCGGACGTCGGCGTCAGGATGCAGCCCAAGATCGACAGCAGCGTGGTTTTGCCGCTGCCGGACGGCCCCATGAGCAAGGTCAACTCTCCGGCCCTAAGCGACAGGCTGACGCCCTTGAGCGCCAGGACGCGACCAGCACCCTCACCCAACTCCTTTACGATATTGACCGCCTCGAGGACGACGGGACCACTCATCTACTGAACACCATGGCTGGATCTATCTTGGTCACCTTCATGATCGCCGATATGGCCGAAACGGCGCACATGAAGAGCGTAAGCAGGAAAAGCGAGGCCGCGAGCCCCGGCGTCATGATGATCGGCAGCGGTGTGTGCGTGCTGAGCACCACCACCGTGAGCGCAATGATCATCCCGAGCACGTAGCCGATGACGGCGCTCAGCCCGGCCTGCGCCAGGATCACCCTATGAATATAGCCGGATGAAGACCCCAGCGCACGCAGCGTCGCAAACTCGTTGAGATGGTCCTTCGTGCTGGAATAGAGCGTCTGGGCGACGATGACCGTGCCCACGAGCAGGCCAAGTATGGCACCGCCAATGAGGGCCACGCCGGCGCCCGTCGAGAAGAGCCACTGATCGAGGCTGCGGTCGCGAAACTCCGCCTTGGTTAACACCTCGGTGTTCGGCCCCAGGCGTGCGATAAGGTCTTTCCGGAGCCCCTCGATGTCCGTGCCGGGCTTCACCTGGACCAAATAATACGTGGCATTCTCGCCTGGCACGCCGAGCAGCGACCGGGCACGGTTCAACGTCGTGAAGATGTAGGGAGCCATGGTGAACGAGCGAATGCCCTCTGTGAGCGCACGCACGCGCACCCTGCCCCGCTCGATTTGTGCGACATCACCGATACCGGAAATGCCAAGGTCCTCGAGATAGCTGCGATCCACCGCAACGCCGTCGGGAGCCTCGATCGTCGCAATGGAGCCTTCGACGATATTCCACGCCTTCAGCCCATTGTCCTGGGCGTCCGAGCCGACGACCACGGTCGTGGTGCTGCCTCCCCCCGGCTTGCGCCACTCAGCAAAAGAGACGATGAGCGGGACAACGGCGGCTACGCCAGGAGCAGCCAATGCGGCGTGCCGCTCGCGCGGGGTCAGGACAATGCCACCCTCCTCGAAGCTTTTCGCGCCATAAGCGGTAATCCAAAGTTCTCCATTCGCGTTCTCGATCATGTCGATGATCATTTTCCGCGCGCCGAGATACAGCCCAAGCTGCACGGCAACGAGCACGATGGAGAACAGAATTCCAACGAGAGTAACGATCAAACGAACTCGATCGTGAAACAGATTTCGGACAGCCAGCGTTAAGATCATTGAACTTCCATATCCGATCTAAGCCGGGTTCAAACGGCTATCGAGTAACCAAGGTTACGATCGGCCGCATTTCGTACCATTTTCTGCGCATCCCTTTCGCGCGCGGGCACCGGCATACCCGCCGCGTTTGCCATTTTCGTGCCACTCCTTAAAGCCACAGGGAGCATCGACCTTCGCTATTCATGGTTTCTGAATTCGCCGCCCAGTTAGGTGATGAGTTTGGCGGTGCCAAGGCACCAAACTGTCCCTCCGAATAGAGCAATAGCGTTTGGAGATCGCTGATGAAGTTCCATCGCCTGAAGCATCGCGCCCACCAGATGCTGGAATTGCGATGTTCCGACCCAAAAAGCCTAGTTGTAGGCTTGGCCGCAGCGCTGCTCTCGCTGTCGGTCGCGGTGTCGGAAACGATGGCGCAGACGGGCTCGATCAAACGCCCGGATTCGGCACAATCCAGTCCGGTGGGCGTTTGGTTCGACGATACAGGCCAGGGAGCGATCGAGATTGCCCCCTGCGGCGAAATGCTCTGCGGCCGCATCGTTTGGTTAAAAGAGCCGCTAACCAAAGATGGGCAGCCGCTGACGGATGCACTCAATCCCGATCCAAACCGGCGAGACCGTCCTATTTGTGGCCTGCAAATCATTGGCGACCTCAAGCGTCAGCCGAACGGATCGTGGGACAAAGGCTGGATCTACGATCCGAAAGAAGGCAAGTCCTACGACGTCGAAATCAGGCTTCGCGATCCAGATCACCTTCAAGTCAAAGGCTATCTGGGCGTTAAGTTCTTGAGCGAAACCTTTATCTGGCAGCGCGCCCCGGAGGGGCTGCCGCGCTGCAGCGCCTAAATGCGTCGCGAGGCCGCGGATCAGCGGCCTCGGCTCAATGTCCCTTATTCGGAGCCGGCAACCACGCTCTGCTTGATCTGCTCCATCTCCTGGCTGCCCAGGTGCCGTTGGGCGACCCAGTCCACGAAGGCGATGGTTTTCTCAACGACCTGCATCCGCTGCCGGTCAAGTGTGACCATGTGGTAGCTGTCGTCGAGGATCATCGCCTCGGTTAGGCCACCCAGTCGCCTTTGGAGCAGAAACGCATTGCTGATATCGCTTTGATCGTCCTCGCGGGCGTGAACGATGAGCGTCGGCTGCTTGACCTGGCCGAGAACCTCTTTGGCCTCTTTCGCGAGCCATCTGAATTCCAGAACGGTGCCGCCCCTACGGCCGAAGATGTCCTCCAGACCCCGGCCTTCACTCTGCAACGAGTCGAGCACGAACCGGCGGATACGTTCATCCTTGATGCCGTAAGGCGCGCATTCCCTGAGATGCAGCAGGTTCGCGAACCACTTGTGCCGAACCAGATTAAAGAACACGAAGTACCAGGGGATGGCCCATCCGTTCGGCCAGAAGGTCGGTGAAAAGAAGATGCACCCGTGCACCTGGCTCGCCCTGCGGGCTGCGAGCAGCAGCGCCAGGTTGACACCCGCTGACAAGCCGCCCGCCAGCACCACGTCACAGCGCTGTGTCAGCAGGTCATGAGCTTCCTCGACTGACTTGTACCAGTCCGTCCACGTCGTCGTGTTAAGCAACTCCTCGGAGCCGCCATGACCAACAAGGAGCGGACAGTGGACGGTGTATCCAGCCCGGTTTAGTGCCTGCGCGACGAATCGCAGCTCCGCCGGCGTGCCGCCGAGGCCGTGAACCAGGAGCACGCCCACACGCCCCCCAGGTAGTAGCAACGACCCGTCTTTTCCTTCTAGTTTCTCTTGCATATCGATTGTTTGCCCTAGGGACTTTGCGTCGGACTGATCAATCCGCCTCGGGACGTAATGGTTCCGCCGGGCGCACGCAGCTCAGCTTCGTGTTGCGCGAACGAGCAGCGCGTCGAGCAGCTTCAGCGCCAGATCTATTTCCTCTCGAGTTATATGGAGGCTCGGCGCCAGCGTGACCACGTTCTTGTAGTAGCCGCCGATGTCGAGCACACAGCCGTAGCGGCGACCGCCGATCTCGATGTCGCCCTTCAAGCCTTCCTCGACCATTCGGTCGACGATGGCCTTGGACGGAGTATAGCTGTCGTGGGGCTCGCAAATTTCCATGCGCAGCGCCAGACCGAGCCCGTCGACATCTCCGATCGCCTTGTGCCGCCGCTGCAAATCCTTCAGGCCTTCGAGGAAATAGGCGCCCTTCTCCATCACCATCGTCTCGTAATCGGTCTCCTGGAGCATGCGCATGACCTCGAGACCGACGCCGGTTCCCATCGGATTGGCATTGAATGTCGAATGGGTGGAGCCTGGCGGAAATACCGCAGGATTGATCAATTCCTCGCGGGCCCAAATGCCGGCAAGCGGATTGAGACCGTTTGTAAGAGCCTTTCCGAACACGAGAATGTCTGGCTTCACATCGAAATGTTCGATAGACCAGAGCTTCCCGGTTCGATAGAAGCCCATCTGGATTTCATCGACGACCAGCAAAATGCCGTACTCATCCAGAACCTTTTTGAGCTCCTTGAAGAAATTCTTCGGTGGGATGACGTAGCCGCCGGTTCCTTGAATCGGCTCGACGTAGAAAGCCGCGAACTCGGCCTCGCCGGCCTTCGGGTCCCAAACGCCGTTGTACTCGCTTTCGAACAGCCGGGCGAATTGCGCCACGCAATAGCTGCCGTACTCCTCCTTGCTCATGCCCTTCGGGCCACGGAAGTGGTACGGGAACGGCAGGAAGTAGGCGCGCTCGCCGAAATGGCCGTAGCGGCGGCGATAGCGATAGGACGACGTAATAGCCGAAGCGCCAAGCGTGCGGCCGTGATATCCACCCTCGAAGGCGAACATCAGGCTCTTGCCCTTCTTGGCGTTGCGGACGAGCTTGAGGCTGTCCTCGATGGCCTGGCTGCCACCGACGTTGAAATGCACGCGGCCTTTCAGACCGAACTTCTTCTCGGCATCGCGCGCGATCATCGTCGCCAGCTCGATTTTCTCGCGATGAAGGTATTGGCTTGCGACTTGAGGCAGCCTGTCGAGCTGACGCTTAACGGCGTTGTTGAGGCGCGGGTTGCGATAGCCGAAGTTGACCGCGGAGTACCACATCTGAAGATCGAGGTACTCGCGCCCTTCGCTATCGTAAAGGAAAGAGCCTTCGCAGCGCTCGAAGATCTTGGGCGTCTCCACGTAGTGAACGGTATCGCCCCATGAGCAGTAGCGGGCCTCGTATTCGAGCAGCTCTGCTTCGCTCAGCTCGCTGAAATCATCGCGCGTCCGCACACTGTCCGGCATCGGGCCATTCGGGCCGCGTGCTACTCTGTCAAGCATCGTTGAAACCCCATTTAGGCGCTGCGGGCTGCCGGAACGCCCGCCAGTGATTCAAGCCAATCAGCGAAGAGCCTCGTGGCCATGGTGAAGTCTGTGAAGGGCTGGTAAGGCAGCCCGTTCCGGCGGCAGTAGTCGGCCAATGCTCCCTTAGCCAGCACCAGATCGGCCTGCGTGGACATGCAAAAGTCAGACCGGCCATCGCCTACGACGACGCGCGGCACCGTGGAGAGCGCCTCCAGCGAGCCGCATTTGCAATGCCCAGAGAGGACACGGCAATCGCTTTTCGCGTAGGGAAACCTCAAGCGCCACCGGTTTTCGCCGACCCACTCCAGGTGATTGGCCCGGAATGGCACGGACAGCCCAGCGCGCCGGAGAACTCTTCCAACTGTCCGATCAAGGCCATCGGACACGACGGTGACGTCATGCCCTCCTTCCGCGCAAAGGCGTACGAAGTCATGGAAACCGGGGTCGATCTCGATCTCGTTGATGAAGGCGTCGAGCTCTTCCTCGCTCGCACGGATCAGATCGATCTGACGCACCATGCATTCGCGGGACCCGATGCGACCCGCCCTCCACTCCTCCTCTATGTCCCGCCAAGCCGGATCAGCGAACCGCTCGAGAATTAGATCGGTGGTATCTTGGGGGGCAATCGTCCCATCGAAGTCGACGAAGACGTGAAACTTCATACGCGTACTCAACACGATTTAACGCTACTTTGATGTCCGCCCAGTGATTAAGCCGGCAGGAAGATCAGGACAATAGATTTCTTATCTGCCAGCGAACCCAATGCCAATCGATTTCGTTTACGTGATCTATCGATTGAACCGATAGCTTGTGGTATAGCTCAAGCTAGGCACTCATTCACTACTCATGTCCCTGCCATCTCGGCTTCCTCTGACGTCTCTGAAATTGTTGTGAGCGTGCCATTTATCCGGAATTCCGGGCTCATTGCCAAAAACGAGCCGGCAATCAGCACAAGGCGCGGTCACCTAATGGCGAATAAAGGCACAAAAGCGGCAGCGTAGTGATTGCCGACGGGAAGATTGGAGCCGCGGCAATCGTTCGCAATTGCTATAAACCGAAAAAGCACTTTGCCAGAATTTGTGCGGCTAATGCCGCCTAATTGTATCGGGCTCGGCTCACGTAAGTGCCAATTGCTGGCTCGGTGGAAACACTGACTGTTGCAGCAAAGCAACAGTAATTTTGATGGCTTAGAACCGGGAACTCCCGGTGCCCGTATGGAGCACCGGGGATGACAATTGGACAGATCAGGTATTCGCGCCGCGCACAGCTTTTGCGGCGCTGCTCCCGGCAATGCGGCCGAACACGGCGCCATTCATCAGGCCGGTGCCACCCGGATAGTTGAAGTAGAAGATGCCCCCAACCATCTCTCCGGCAGCATAGAGACCCGGGATAGGAACGCCTTCTGTATCAATGACTTGGGCGTCCGTGTTAACCTTCACGCCACCGAACGTGAACGTGATGCCGCAGGTGACGGCATAGGCCTCGAACGGCGGCTCGTCGATCGTGTTCGCCCAGTTCGACTTGTTGATGGGCAGCCCACGCGTTCCGCGTCCGTCCTTGATGTTGGGGTTGAACGGCACATCTGTCATGACGGCGGCGTTATAGGCCTTGATGGTCTCCAAGGCCTTCTCGGCATTCACGTCGTCGAGCTTGCTGACGAGCTCCTCCAAGGTATTCGCCGTCACCTTGGTCACCTGCTTGATCCGGTACTCGTCGCGCAGCAGGTGCAGCACCTTCTTGTCGAAGATCTGCCAGGCGAACTGACCCGGTTGCTCCAGGATCACGCGGCCGTACTTGGCGTAGGTGTAGTTGCGAAAGTCCGCACCCTCGTCCACGAAGCGCTCGCCCTTGGCGTTGATCATAATGCCAAACGGGTAGCTGTGCTTTTGGAAGTTATCGCCAAGGTGACGGTGGCCAAATCCCGGGCATTTCGATTCCCACCCAAC
>QGVC01000633.1 GCA_003242645.1 Pseudomonadota bacterium | reverse complement strand
CCGGGAAGATTGGCTCGATTGATGGCGTTGGCTAGCTGAGTGGCATTGATGAAATGCATCTCATCCCGCGGGTGCACGGCGCAATGCGCACATCCCGGTAGCTGGTTCGCGGTCACGCCAGCACGCTTCAGCGCCACTCCCATCCGGATAGCGCACTGGTTCGCGAATACAGGGAAACCACGGGCAACGCTGGTGCCTTCCAGGTTCGTCAGGTCACGTGGCGCAATGCACGGTGACTGAACGGACTCGTTGATCGGGTGCCCATACCAAAGGTCACGGAACGTGACCATGATGCCCCTCCCCACTGCTTTTTGCCAGGGGGCACACTACACCAATTGCGCGGGGCACGAACAGTCTCGCGATGCCATCCGAAGGGCGCCTGTCGCGAGAGATCTATGTCGCTCCTGACGTCTTCGTCTCTCGCTCCTGACGACGTCTGCGCAATTCCGCGAAATAGGCGAGGCGCTTGCGAATTTCGCGCTCGAACCCACGCTCGGGAGGATCGTAGAACTGCTGCCGCTCCATCCCGTCCGGGAAATAGTTCTGGCCGGAAAATCCTTCTGGGGTGTCGTGGTCGTACTCGTAGCCTGCCCCGTAACCGACCTCGGCCATCAACCGGGTCGGCGCATTCAGAATGTGCTTGGGCGGCATGAGGCTGCCACCATCCTTCGCGGCCCGCATGGCGCGTTTGTGAGCAACGTACGTGGCGTTCGACTTCGGCGCCACGGCCAGATAGATCGTCGCCTGCGCCAGGGCCAGCTCGCCCTCGGGGCTGCCGAGGAAGTCGTACACATCTTTGGCCGCGAGCGCCTGCACCACGGCGTGCGGATCTGCGAGGCCCACATCCTCGACGGCCATACGCACCAGACGGCGGGCGAGATACAGCGGGTCCTCGCCGGCATCGAGCATGCGCGCGAGCCAATAAAGGGCCGCATCCGGATCAGAGCCGCGCACAGACTTATGCAGCGCACTGATCAGGTTGTAGTGACCATCGCGGGACTTGTCGTAGAGCGGCGCACGGCGTTGAACGAGGCTGGTCAGCTCGTCGCGCGTCAGCGGCTTGGCCCCGACGGGAACCGCAGCGAACATCTCCTCCGCAAGGTTCAGCACCGCCCGGCCATCGCCATCGGCCATCGCGATCAAAGCTTCGCGCGCCTCTTGATCGACCGGCAACGGACGCCCTTCCTCCGCCTCTGCGCGGCGCAACAGCTCCGACAAGGCCGCCTCGTCGAGCCGATGGAAGACCAGCACAGTCGCCCGCGACAGCAACGCCGCGTTGAGCTCGAACGACGGGTTCTCCGTGGTTGCGCCGACCAGCGTGATCGTCCCGTCTTCCATGTAGGGCAGGAAGCTGTCCTGCTGCGAGCGGTTGAAGCGATGGATCTCGTCGATGAAGAGCAGCGTGCCCTTGCCGGCAGCGCGGCGCGCCTTGGCACGATCGAACGCCTTCCTGAGATCCTGGACACCGGTGAAAATGGCAGAGAGCTGCTCGAACTCGAGCGCCGTTTCGTTCGCCAGCAGCCGGGCCACGGTCGTCTTGCCCGAGCCCGGCGGGCCCCAGAAGATCATGCTTTGCAAGCGGCCGGAGCGCACCATGCGGGTCAGCGTGCCGTCAGGCCCGACGAGATGATCCTGCCCGACCACTTCGCTCAGCTTCTTCGGCCGCAGCTTGTCGGCGAGTGGCTGCGGCGGTCGTTTCTCCAGTCCTGCTGCCTGAAAGAGATTGCTCAATTGCTTCTTCACCCCATGAACTGAAACTGCAGTATTCGCTCCTCGCGCTTGACCGTAATTCGCCAGACCCGGGGTCGCGACTTCAGAATCCGGTCGAGATCCGTCACGTCGTCGACCGCCTCATTCCCGACGCGCAAGATGATGTCGCCCGGGCGGAAGATGTTCGCCGCCGTCGAGCCGCTGCGCACTGAGAGCACGACCACGACGCCCTCCTGGT
>QGVC01000186.1 GCA_003242645.1 Pseudomonadota bacterium | reverse complement strand
GACGGGTGTCAGGGAGTACGACGAGAACCTGAAGAGCGACAGCTTCTTCAACGTCGATCGCTACCCGATCATCACGTTTCGCAGCACCTGGGTTCGGCGCACAGGCGAACGAACAGGGGAGGTGGACGGCGAGCTTACCATCATGGGGATCTCCCGGCCGGTCACCCTGAAGGTGATCTGGAACTACACCGGCGAGCATCCATTCGCCAACGTGAATCCAACCTACAAGGGCAAATGGGTCTCGGGCTTTTCCGCCACCACGAAAGTGAAACGCAGCGAATGGGGACTGACCCGCGCCCTCCCGCTGATCTCGGATGATATCTGGATCACAATCGAAGCGGAGTTCCTGCTGAAGGACGAAAACCGCGTCGGGGCTCCTTTGCGAGGCGGCCCGCGTCTGGAGTCGCAGTCTCCGTACACGTTCATACCGAGGTAACCGAGGGCGAGGACGCGATCGCTCAAGCGAGCTGCTGGGGAGCACCGAGGAAAGTGGTGCCAGCCAGGGTCTCCTCGATGAGGTTATCGACGACACCTCTTAAGGCGACCTCCTCGCTCGCGCCACTGCTGATCAGGCGTTCATAGGTCGCCACTTGCCGGTCGGCGCTGGTGCCTTCGGCCACAATCCGGCTGGCATGCGCCACCTCCGCCTTGCAGCCCAACGCAGCAGCATCCTCCGAGACGAGGGCCTGTATTTCGCCTAGCAGGTCGGCAAACGGCTCGAGCGTGCCTTTGCCGAAGTCGAACAGCGTGCCCTCGACGCCGTACCGCTGCGCACGCCAGCGGTTTTCGTTGACGAGGAAGACGGGATACATCCGCCAGTTCTGGTTATTCCGGCGCAAACGGTAGAGCATGCGGCAGATGCAGAGGAATAGCGCGGCGACCGAAACAGCATCATCGAGCCGGGTGCAGACGTCGGTAATCCGCATTTCCAGGGTGGGAAAGCGATGCGAAGGCCGCACGTCCCACCAGATCTTGGTGGCATCCTCGATGACGCCTGCATTGACCAGAACGTTCACGATCCGCTGGTACTCGTCCCATCCGGAAAGGCGGCCAGGCATGCCCGTTCGGGGTAGGCCTTGCATGATCGCTAGGCGGTAGCTCTTGAGCCCGGTGTTCTGGCCCTCCCAGAAGGGTGAGGATGTCGAAAGGGCGAGCAGGTGCGGCAGGAAATAGCGCACCTGATTCATGATATCGATGCGCAGCTCTTGATCCTCGATTCCGACGTGCACGTGCATTCCGCACACCACGAGGCGCCGGCCCACTCCCTGGAGGTCTTGCGCCAGCGCCTGGTAGCGTTCTTTGTCTGTTGTCGTCTGTTGCAGGGAGTGGGCAAACGGATGCGTGGAGGCCGCGATCGGTGCCATCCCGAACCGGCTGGCGATCTGGCCAATGGTGCCACGCAGCTCCGCGAGATGTATCCGTGTTTCGGCAAAGGAGCGGCACACAGGGGTGCCGATTTCAATTTGGGATTTGAGGAACTCAGGGCTGACCTGAGTGCCCAGCTGGGCAAGACATTCGTCCATCAGCTCCTGCGGCGCTGCCGCGAGGTCGCGCGTGGTTCGATCGACGAGGTGATACTCCTCCTCGATGCCGAAGGTGAACGACGGTTCTCTCAGCGTCATGGATTTATCATCTCACAGCCGCCCACCCGGCACACCAGCTCAACGGTGCCGAGACGACAGTGAAACGCGCAACTGCGCCTTTCAGTATCGCGACAGCATTACCAGGCGAGAGCCGCCATCGCGGCAATAGGCCTGTGCGGCGTCGATTGCAGCAGTTGCTCGAGGCGTTCCGGGTGGACCTCGTGCCCCCGCAACAGCTCATCGCGATGGATGCCGTGAGCAACCAGAAGGCAATCAACCCCGTAATTGGCGGCGCCAACCAAGTCTGTGCGGACCGCATCGCCAATGGCCAGAATACGTTTTCGCTCGATCGACCTTTCGCGGACACGCTCAGCAAGCTGATGCGCAGCGGCATAAGCTGGAGCATGAGGCTTTCCAGCCCAATACACGTCACCGCCCATCTGTTCGTAGAGCGTAGCGACGGCACCTGCGCAGGGCAGCAACTTGCCGCCAATCTCGACAACAAGATCGGGATTGCCGCAGACGAACGGCAGCGCCAGCTCGATACCCCGAGCCAGAATAGGCCGATAAATTTCGGCTGTTTGGCTCACATCTGCGACGCCCGTGCAGACAATGGCCGCCGCCCGCTCGAGAGCGACGTGCTCGACCGGGAGACCCGCGAAAATGCGCATGTCACGCGGTGATCCGATGTGATGAATGAACCGGTACTGGCGCTCCTGGAGATAGGCGCGCGTAAGATCACCGGAGGTAATGATCGCGTCCCAGGCATCGCGTCGAACGCCGATGCGATCGAGCATTTTCGCGACCATTTCCGAAGGCGACGGTGCGTTCGAGACGAGCACGACAACGCCTTCAGCGGCCCGAAACCGGGCGAGTGCCTCTCCGGCAGCGGCATAAGGCTGAACACCATTGTGAAGGACGCCCCAAACGTCGCAGAAAATGGCGTCATACTGGGAGAGCAACCGCCCAGCACCGCTAAGGATCGGAACCGAGGTTTCCGGTGTGTTCGTCATATCTCCCTTTCGGTGAGCAGGAGGCATTTCTTGATGCGGGCGCTCCTGACACTTGACGAACACCCCCATAGCGGAACTCGAACTCACAGACAAACATCGGCGAGACAGAGCATATGAACGGCCCTGCCTCTCAAATGCGAGTTGGATTGCTGACGCTGCGAGCGATGCTCATCGTATTTCCAGCTCAGTTCAGCCGCAGCAGCAGCCCGGCGATTAGGCGCGCACGCTCCACGAGACTATCGATCTCAATGTGTTCGCCGGGCGTATGAAGGCCTGCGCCGCGAACGCCAATCGAGTCCAGGGTCGGAATGCCGAGAGCGCCGGTAAAGTTGCCGTCAGATCCGCCACCCGCGCTTCCGTGCGTGAGCTCGAAGCCGATTTCCCGGGCGATGTCCCGCGCGATTTCGTAAAGCGCCATCGTGCCTTCATCCGGCTCCCAGACTGGGCGCGTGACGCCGCGCGTGACCTCGATGGTTACCTCGTTTTCCTCGCCATTAAGCGCGAGCATGCGTTCGACACCGCGATCCAGGTCCTCCTGGCGTTTGGCCATGCTGAGCACCTCGGCCTCACAGAGGGAGGAGACGCAGTTCACCCATTTGCCCGCGTGAATGACCCCGACGCTGAAGGTGCAATCGTCCGTGGTCATGGCTTCGATCTCCAGGATTTTGCGGGCCATGGTCGCGATGGCAGAGCGCCCTTCCTTCAGCAAGTAGCCGGCGTGACTGGGTCGCCCAATGGTTCGTATGTTGAAGCGTGCGATCGCATAGCGGCCGGTTACGGCACCGCCATCCTGCCGTGCAGGTTCGGGGATCAGGACGTATTTGTTCTTGCGCGCTTCAGTTTCGATGAGCTCGCGCGTGGACGGTGTGCCGACCTCCTCGTCAGGAGTGAGAAGAAAGGTTATGGGCAGTGGCGTCTCCAGACCGGCACGCGCAAGCTGGCGGATGGCTTCGAGGCTCACGTAGTTGCCGCCCTTCATATCCTGAATGCCGGGGCCGTAGCAGCGGCCGTTCTCAATGCGCCATGGATTGATCTTAAGCGTGCCGATGGGATGGACGGTATCCATATGGCCGCAAATCAGAATGCCAGGTTTCCCGAAATCCTTGTGTGGAAACCGGGCGCGCACCGAGCCGCCGAACCCCATGCGGCCAGGTATGCGTTCGATCTCCGCTCCTGCAGCCGCAAGGTCGTATGTGGCGAGATCCATCATCCGGTCCACAGCCGCTGCATCGTAGGTCGGGCTTTCGCATTCCACCCAGGGCTTGAGCCCTGCGAGCATTTCTTCCGTGTTGAATGGCAGCTGGTTCAAATCCATGGCGCTCCTCTTTTGTCCTTTGCCTCAAAAGATCAGGCGGCCGAGACTTCCCGGAAGTTGGCGAAATCCCAAAAACGGCCGGGCGCCGCTTCGATAAGCGCACGCGTGTACGGGTGCTTGGGATTGGCCAAAACGTCCTGTGCGGGACCGTATTCGACGATACGTCCGCGCTGCATAACGGCAACGTCGTCGCAAATTTGGGCAGCAACGCGCAAATCGTGCGTGATGAAGAGAATGGCAATGCCAAGTTTTTGCTGCAGCTCGTCGAGCAGATCGAGTACTTGGGCCTGCACGGAAACGTCGAGCGCAGAGACAGCCTCGTCCGCGACCAGCACGTCGGGCTCCATGGCGAGCGCGCGTGCGATGGCAATTCTTTGCCGCTGACCGCCTGAGAATTGGTGCGGATATCGGCTGAGCGCGTCTTTGGGCAGACCGACGAGCGTCAGCAGCTCTGCAGCGCGGGAAAGAGCAGTCTTTCGATCCAGGCCGCGATTGAGGGGGCCTTCAATCAAACTCTCGCCAATCGTCCAACGCGGGTTCAATGAGCGATAAGGGTCCTGAAAGACGATCTGGATGTGCTTGCGGTATGGGCGCAAAGCACGTCGAGAAACTTGTGCGAAATCCTTGCCGGCCACTTCGATCTTCCCAGCGGTCGGATCGATGAGCCGCATCACACAGCGGGCGACGGTTGATTTTCCCGACCCTGATTCTCCTACAATTCCGAGCGTTCGGCCGCGCGCGATCGAGAAACTGACGTCTTCGGCCGCATGAACCTGCAAGGTTGGGGAAAATAGCGACCGAGATACGTAAATTTTTTGCAATCGGCTCACGGTCAGCACGTTTTCAGAGCCGTTCGCCGGGCGAGGTGGCCGCGGCACCAGGCTTGGCACCGAACGAAGGAGCCGCCTCGTGTATTCGACCTGTGGTTGGCGGAAGAGCTTCTCGACGGGAGCGTGTTCAACGAGCTCGCCCTGCTTCATCACGTGAACGGTATCCGCGATTTCCGCGACCACGCCCATGTCGTGCGTGATGAATAGGACGGCCGTCCCGTGCCTCTCCTGCAATTCACCGATGAGGCTCAAAATTTGTTTCTGCGTCGTCACATCGAGAGCCGTCGTTGGCTCGTCAGCAATGAGCAGCTGCGGCTCCAGCACCAGCGCCATGGCGATCATGATGCGCTGACGCTGTCCAC
Organism: Pseudomonadota bacterium; assembly: GCA_003242645.1. The sequence goes on along the minus strand of QGVC01000186.1, from coordinate 2,030 downwards.
CTGAAAGCTGGTGAGGATAGGAGCGATAAATGCGCTCGACGTCAGGCAGGTGCACCTGCTCCAAAATGTCGAGCACGCGGCTCCGCTTTTCTCGCGCGGACAACCGCAAGTGAGTATCGAGCACCTCCTCGATCTGATCGCCGACGCGCATCACCGGATTGAGCGCTGTCATCGGCTCTTGGAACACCATGGAAATGCGCTTGGCACGCATCTCGCGCATCGCCTGCGGTCCAAGCTCGAGCAGATTTGTGCCATCGAGCAGGATCTTCCCGCCGGTCACGCGGAGCGCGCCTTTGGGCAGCAAGCCCATAACCGCGAGAGCGGTGACGGTTTTGCCAGAGCCGCTTTCACCAACGAGGCACGCTGTTTCGCCATTACGGATTTTGAGCGAGACCTGATCCACAACCGGTGGAGCGCCGGGCGTACCCTCGAGACTCACGGTGAGGTCCTGGACATCGAGGATCACCCGCGCATCATCGAAATTTCGCCTCTTGAATTGCATCGATCAGGCCTCCCGCTTCTTGAACCGCGGGTCGAGCACATCCCGCGCGGCGTCACCCAGGAGGTTGATCGAGAGAATGCAGAGAGAAAGCATTAAGCCAGGCCAGAAGATGAGCGAGGGCTTGATCTGGAAATAGACCCGTCCCTCGGCCATGATGTTGCCCCAGGTCGGAATTTCCGTGCTGACGCCAGCTCCGAGAAACGAGAGAAGGGCTTCGGTCAAAATGGCCGAGGCGCAAATATACGTTCCTTGAACGATCAGTGGCGCTAGCGTGTTCGGCATGAGGTGCCGCAGCAGGATCTTGGGCATCGACGTGCCGAGCGTAATGGCGGCCTCCACGTAGGGCTCCTCGCGCGCGGAAAGCACGACAGATCGCACGAGCCGCACGACGCGCGGAATTTCGGGAATCGTAATTGCCGCCATCACAGACCAGATGCTCGGTCCATTGAGAGAAACGAGAGCGATGGCCAGCAGAATGGAGGGGATGGCCATCAGAGCATCCATGACCCGCATGATGATGGCATCAGCGAGCCGGAAAAAACCGGACACGAGGCCGATCAACAAACCAATAATCACGCTGGTTATGGCTGCACCGATACCGATGAGGAGGGATATCCGTCCTCCATAAACGATACGGGAAAAGAGGTCGCGTCCGTAGGCATCGGTGCCCAGTGGGTAGATGTCGCTCGGGCCTTTGAGCCGCTGGACGCTATTCATCGTCAGTGGGTCATGCGGCGCAATGAGCGGCGCAAAAATCGCCGTCAGCACGATAGCAACGAGGACAACCGCAGCGATAATCGGCCCCACTCCGCTGCGCCACCGCTGCGGCAGCGACAAGGCACCGAGAAACCACTGAAGTGCTGAGACAGGTTGCGGAGCTGCTCTCATCAGTAGCGGATCCTCGGATCGAAGAACGTGTACGAAATGTCGATGACCAGGTTGATCAGCACGTACATCGCGCTGGTCAGAAGAATCATGGCTTGGATGACGGGATAGTCCCGCGCCAGAATGGCATCGACGGTCAGGCGGCCAAGGCCCGGAATGTTGAACACGCTTTCTGTTACGACCACACCGCCGATCAGAAGTGCAAACCCCGTGCCGATGATGGTCATGATCGGTACGGCCGCGTTACGGAGCGCATGGCGGAAAAGGACGACCCGTTCCTTCACGCCTTTGGCTCTTGCGGTGCGAATGAAATCCTCGCCGAGCACTTCGAGCATGCTCGCTCGCGTCATGCGCGCGATGAGCGCCACATAAATGGTTGCTAGGGTCAGGCAGGGCAGGATTGCGCGGGAAAGAAAACGTCCGAATCCTTGCGATGGCGGAGAGTATCCCTGGACAGGCAACCAGCGCAATTCGATCGAAAAGATTTGGATGAAGATATAGCCGATGACGAAAACGGGGATCGAAAAACCAAGCACCGAGAATGTCATGACGGCGTAGTCGGCCCAGGTGCGGTGCCGCCACGCGGCCAGCACGCCCAGCGGAACGGCAATCAAAACAGAGAGCGTGATCGTCAGCAACGCGA
>QGVC01000004.1 GCA_003242645.1 Pseudomonadota bacterium | reverse complement strand
CGCCCGCGCCACCTCCGGCACCTCCGCCCGTCGCTGACCGGTGCGCGCCCGGTCCGTGGACAGGCTTTTACGTCGGTGGCAACCTGGGTTGGGCAAGCCTCGACGGTGAATTCAGAGACCGCGACATCTTCTTCTCAGAGCGGCGGCGCTTCGACGACGACGAGGACTCTTTCACCGCGGGCGTACAGGCCGGCTACAATTTGCAATGCGGCAATGTCGTCTTCGGCTTCGAAACCGACTTCAATTGGGTCGATTTCGATGATGGCAACCATCATCTCGGCCACTGGTGGAATGGTGACCATCTGCGGTTCAGGAGAGATCGGTCCATGGATTGGTTTGGGACCATTCGGGGCCGCATAGGTTGGACGAATGACCGCATAATGGTTTATGCGACAGGCGGTGCCGCATATACGGACCTCGAGCGCAAGTGGCACGGTTTCGGGGGCACGGTTGTGGGTGGAACCCTTGTGCCCAGCGAATTCCACCGAGACTCAGATGACGTAACCTGGGGCTGGGTTGCCGGTGGTGGCGTGGAGTGGCTGTGGTCCCCCAACCTTACCTTCAAAGCCGAAGCATTGTGGCTCGAGTTCGAGGATGGATCATCGAGGCGCCCCATCCTGTTTGAAGATGGCTACTGGAGACCGCACCGCTTCGACTTTGAAGACGAGCTGGTCGTGGTGCGCGTTGGCTTGAACTACAAGTTTGGTTACCGCGCCCCGCCACCCTACGAGCCGCTCAAGTAAGTTCCAGCTATCTTGCTGAACAGCAAAGGCCGCCTGTGACGGCGGCCTTTCTTATTTTTGCTTGTGATCGATCTTTTTACTCAGCAGCTATCACGATTGGCTGTGAGGGAGCCAATCCGAGCCGCTGCCTAGCCATCTCACGAAGTGTATCGATGGGCTTCAGCTGCCCTTGCGCCTCGAAGTGCCAGAAGGTCCACCCGTTGCAAGCAGCTTTCCCCTGAACGGCGGCACCGATGCGGTGAATCGAGCCTTGCTCTCCACCCCACGCGACTGTGCCATCCGCCCGCACTTCTGCCCGGAACCTGCGGCGCTCGTCGTAGAGTGCTGAACCGGGCTCGAGAATTCCCAACTCGATGAGCGCCCCGAAGGGTACCCGGGGTTCACTTCGCTTGGAGCGTGCCATTTCGAGCGCGGAGGTGGGGACCGGCCGCACCTTGTCTATGCGCTCTTTGGCTGCCTTCGCATACTCAGGATCACGCTCGATGCCGATCCAATGGCGGCCAAGCCGCTTTGCTACCGCGCCCGTAGTTCCGGTGCCAAAGAAGGGATCAAGGACGACATCACCAGGGTTGGTCGTTGCCACAAGGATGCGATGCAGCAGCGCCTCGGGCTTCTGAGTGGGATGAGCTTTGCGGCCATTGGCATCCTTCAACCGTTCGGGCCCTGCGCAAATCGGGAACAGCCAGTCCGACCGCATCTGCAGGTCATCATTGCCGGCCTTCATGGCCTCGTAATTGAACGTGACCCGCGATTTCCGATCACGCGCAGCCCAGATCAACGTCTCGTGCGCATTGGTGAACCGCTTGCCACGGAAATTCGGCATCGGGTTCGTCTTGCGCCAGATGATGTCGTTCTGGATCCAGAAGCCCAGGTCCTGCAAAGCTACGCCGAGCCGGAAGATGTTGTGATAGGAGCCGATGACCCAGATGGCGCCATCGCGCTTCAGCACCCGGCGGCACTCGCTTAGCCAAGCCCGGGAAAACCTGTCGTACTCCTCGAAATCAGTAAACTTGTCCCACTCATCGTCGACACCGTCGACGCGAGTATTGTTTGGCCGCAGAAGATCCTTTTCGAGCTGAAGGTTGTAGGGGGGATCGGCGAAGACGAGATCGACGCTGGCTGTCGGCAACTTCGCAAGCTCCTCGAGGCAGTCGCCGACGATGACCTGATCGAGGCTAAGACTCGGGCGTACGCGGTGACGCAATACCATGACGCAACTCGCAAACGAAACGAACACAGGCAAGGAAACTCAGCCCGCAGGGGCATCCTCAGCATGCAGGGTTAACAAAGGGTTAAGGCGAGTTCAGGGCTGATCAGGCTTGATTGAAGCCCAGCAAAGGCAACTCCGCTTCTTCGGGCGGAACGAGCCCGAGCGCAACCTGCACCGGCCTGAAGGAGCGGCGATGGTGCGGGGTGACGCCGAGGCGATCGATAGCCTCAAAATGCTCCGGTGTAGGATAGCCCTTGTGGCGCTCGAAGCCGTAGCCGGGATAAGCGCGGCCAAGCTCGATCATGATTCTGTCGCGCGTGACCTTCGCGACGATGGATGCCGCGGCGATCGACAAACTCTTCGTGTCCCCCTGGACAATGCACTGGGTTTGGCAGCGAAGCTTCGGCGGCCTGTTGCCGTCGACAAGGGCCACACGCGGTGTGGGCTCGAGTTGCTTCACCGCCTGCTGCATGGCCCACAGCGTGGCGTTCAAAATGTTGTAGCGGTCAATGCGCGCAACGTCCGCAATGCCAATACCGATCTTCGACGTGGCTTTGATGCGCTCGAACAGCTCCTCTCGAACGTCGGGCTCCAGCGCCTTGGAATCAGCAATTCCCGGAGGGATGTTGTCGGGATCGAGGATCACGGCTGCCGCGACGACCGGACCTGCAAGGGGGCCTCGCCCGGCCTCGTCGATGCCCGCGACTGGACCGCCGGTCAGCCGTATCGCCACGGCTTCCACCTCGAATGTCGGCCTCGGCTCTGATTCGGTTCCCCCCATGAGCCGAGGTTCTAAGGCTCAACGCCGAGATGTCAAAGGAGTTGCAGCTGCTCTCCACTGCTCTTTTCAGGCTTTTGGAAGAGATCCGTCCGTAGCTTCAGCCCCCGCTCGTTCATCCCGAGCCGCTTAAGGGCAAGCCGGAACCGCATCGCAATCTGCTCCGCGTAGGGGCCGCTGCCACGCTGGCGCAAGCCGAACTCTGGCGTGTAGTCGCGACCGCCGTGCATGGATTGCAGGAGGCTGATCACACGTTTTGCGCGGTCGGGAAACTCTGTCTCCAGCCATTCCCGGAACAGCTCCTTGAGCTCAAGGGGCAGCCGAAGAAGAACGTAGCCGGAGTCACGAGCGCCCGCGTCATGAGCCGCCTCGAGAATGCGCTCGATTTCGCTGTCGTTGATGGCCGGAACAATGGGAGCGACCATCACCTGTGTCGGCACTCCGGCAGCACTGAGCTGCTTGATGGCGTCGAGCCGCCGCCAGGGAGTAGTCGCCCGCGGCTCCATCTTCCGGGCGATACGGCGATCCAGCGTGGTAACCGACAAAGCCACTTTCACGAGATCGCGCTCAGCCATTCGCGCGAGGATGTCGATGTCGCGGACAACGAGAGCTGATTTCGTGACGATGCTGACCGGATGGCTGAAACGATCAAGCACTTCCAGCACGGAGCGGGTGATGCGGTATTGGCGCTCGATGGGCTGATAAGGGTCGGTGTTTGCGCCGAGAGCAATGGTCTTCGGCACATAACCGGGCCGTGACAATTCCCGCTCGAGCAGCTCGGCCGCGTTGGTTTTAGCGTAGAGCTTCGTCTCGAAGTCCAACCCTGCCGAATGGCCTAAGTAGCAATGCGTTGGCCGGGCGTAGCAATAGATGCAGCCGTGCTCGCAACCCCGATAGGGATTGATCGATCGGTCGAAACCGATATCCGGGCTGTTGTTTGTCGTGATGATGTTGCGCGCGCGCTCGATGCGCACCTCGGTCTTGAATGCTTCGAGCTCAGCCAAGCTTCCCCAGCCGTCGTCGAAGTCCTCCCGTACCTCAGCCTCAAAGCGGCCGGACCGGTTAGAGCGCGCACCGCGGCCGCGGCGGCGTTCTTCTTGGACGAGAGTACCGGCTGCTATCTGAATACGGCCCTTGGCGGTGTTCGACATCGGGAGCACTACCCAACCTTTGGGTCATGTGGACAATAGCCAAGGCATAAGAACAAATCAAGAACACTTACGCCCTTCTAGATCGCGGCCTTTCCTCATAAGAAGGCGTTCATGATCTCCGTCGTCATACCCACGCTCAATGCCGAGGAGCGCCTTGGGCCGACTCTTGCGGCGCTGATCCCAGCCGCAGTGGATGGTTTGGTACGTGAGGTGATTGTGGCGGATGGCGGCTCGACTGATCGGACGCTGGACATCGCCGATGCCGCCGGAGCCGAGATCGTCCGGTGCGAGCCAGGGCGGGGGATGCAGCTTATGGCAGGCGCCGAAAAAGCTCGATTTCCCTGGCTTCTGTTTCTGCATGCAGACACGGTCTTGGAGCCGGGTTGGCACGACGAAGCCAGAAGCTTCATCGACACCGTCGAGGCGAAAAGGGTGTCACCGGCGGCGGCGGTCTTCCGGTTCTCGCTCGATGACACCGGGCTTGCGCCTCGAATTGTCGAGGCTGGCGTGGCCGTAAGGTGCACTCTGTTCAAGTTGCCGTACGGGGACCAGGGCCTCCTCATCCCAGCGCGGCTCTTTCGCGAGATCGGCGGCTATAAGCCTTTGCCGCTGATGGAGGATGTTGACATCGTGCGCCGCCTCGGCCGCAGACGGATCGTCATGCTTCGCTCGCGTGCGATCACGAGCGCCGCACGATACCGCCGCGATGGATATGGCCGGCGCATCGCTAGAAACCTTTCCTGTCTCGGGCTCTACTTGTTGGGGACACCAGTGGAGAAGATCTCTCGCTTCTACGAGCGATGAGACCTTCAAAACTGCGTGAGACGTCACCGGCCGCTTTTCCTTGGAGCAGAGCCCGCGTACCTTCCGGGAACACATTTTCCGTGCAAGTCATGCGGAGAGATCAAGTCCAAGGAGTCGCTATGACCGTGTTGTCTCGTCGTACGTTTGTACTGTCGGCTACAGCTGCAGCAGCTGCGTTCGGCCTCAAGGGACCACTGGCCTTCATCGGCCGCGCCGAGGCGATGGGACCGGGAAGCGAGCTTCCCAGGTTTGCAAAATTCAAGGTGGGCGAGCTGGAGGTGATCCAGCTTTACGATGGAGTTTGGCAGAAGCCGCACGATCCGAACTTCATCAAGAACGCCACTGTTGAGGAGACGAAAAAAGCTCTGCGTGAAGCCGGGCTTACAGATGCCCATGTGCCGATCACCTTCACCGTCACCGTAGTCCGCATGGGCGACCGGACGATCATGTTCGATGCCGGAACCGGCGGGCAGATGGCCCCGACGGCTGGGTTGCTGATGAAGGAAAGCATGGAGGCCGCCGGTCTCGATCCCAAATCCATCAATACGATCGTGGTGACGCACTTCCACCCCGATCACATCTTCGGGCTGATGGCAAAGGACACGAACGCTCAGATCTTCCCCAACGCCGAGATCGTGGTGCCGGCCACTGAATATAAGTACTGGACGGATGCGGGTGTGTTCTCCTCCTTACCCGAGGCAAGGCACGGGTTGGCCAAGCGCGTTCAAGCGACCTTCCCGAGTTGGTCAAACATCAGGCAGGTCGAGGAGGATAGCGAGGTGTTGCCCGGCATCCGCTCGGTCGCCAGCTATGGTCACACGCCCGGCCATACCAGCTATCTGATTAGCTCCGGGAACGACCAGCTGATGGTGTTGGGTGATGTCTCCAACCTGCCGGCGCTCTTCGTGCGGAACCCGGGATGGCATGCGGCATTCGACCAAGATGCCGAAATGGCGGAGGCGACCCGTCGCAGAATCTATGACCGTGTTGTGGCCGACGGCATCACCGTTACCGGTTACCATTTCGGGATGCCGGGCGCGGGCAAGATCGAAAAGGATGGCAGCGGCTACGCCTTCAATCCGATCACTGTTTAAGCTCTCCAAAGCAGGAGCTCCTGCAGGCGGAAAGAAATTTGCCAGGGCGCCGTCGAAACGGACGGCGCCTTTTCGCCGCCATTTGGTGATCATGGCCAAGGTGCCGGAAGCGGGCCGGGTGAAATCCCGGCTCGCTCGCCAGATCGGCGTCGCTCAAGCGACCTGGTTCTACAGGCATACTACCTCCGCAGTGCTTGGGAGGCTGGCACGATCGCCGTGCTGGCAAACCTATCTGGCGATTACACCCGACCAAGGTGTCGCTAACCCAATCTGGCCACGAAATCTCGTGCGCGTAGCTCAAGGACGCGGTGATCTCGGCCAACGCATGCAACGCGCCATGCGCCTACCAATGCCGGGGCCCCTCATCATCGTGGGCACCGATGTACCCGGCATTCGCCCAGCTCACATCGCCGCCGCTTTCAAGATGTTGGGAAGCTGCGATGCCGTGTTCGGGCCTGCGACTGACGGTGGATATTGGCTCGTCGGACAACGACGAAGGCCGCGCAATCTCGAAATGTTCGTCAACGTTCGCTGGTCTACCCCAAGCGCCCTGGCTGATACGCTGCAGAACTTGTGCTGCTATCGCATCGGCTTCGTCGCAACGCTGAGCGACGTCGACACGGCCGACGATTGGCGAAAGCTCGCCGCATGGTGCGGCCGTCGCATCCTGCCGACGGTGTGACCTCGAAGCTTCCCCTCAACAAAGTTCTGGATAATTGCGATTTTTTCTTTGACGTGTCTTATTATAATCACTGACGGAGTAAGGGGTACATGACATGGTTCACGCATCGCCGCAGGTGACGGCGGCGCAGGTCTTGGACGCGGGCCGACGCGCCGAAGCAGACGGGCGTCTGGATTATGCCATCCAGTTCTATCGGCACCTCACCGATCATCACGCCGGCGCCCCAGAAGCTGAGGAGGCTCGCGAGGCCTTGTCCCGCCTCAAGCGACAGACCAATAGCCTTGACGGGTTTCCGCGCACGAGACCGGCTGGCCCTCCGCCATTGCGTAATTCTGGATACCCCAACACCTCTGATACTGCTCGCTTAGGCCCGAAGGTCGGACGGGGACCTATTCGCATCGCGCCGGCGGGAGCCGTTCAACCCTCACCGGGCATCGTGCTTCCGGAAAGTGACACCGACTATTTCGCTGGCCGGCTGGTCGCTCATGCATTCGTGGGCATTGGCGTATTCCTGGCCGTGGCCGGCTTGCTCGCAACAATAGCCGCCCTGTTATTGCCGAGCGAGAAGCTCGCCCTGTTGCCTGAGTGGGTCGTCGCTCTACGCCCGGTCGTCGGCCTGACCGGTGCCGCAGCAGGCGTTGTGCTTTTCCTGCTAGGGCAGATCGCGCGTGCTATCTTTGACATTGCCAGCGCCAGCCGCGATCTCGCAGCCATTGAGCGCGCTAAAGTGGAACACGCAAACGCGTCGCTGCGCTGACAGAAGCAATCCTCAAGCGTTGCCACCACTCATGTGCTCGCTGAGCCGGGGCATCAGCTCGACGAAGTTGCAGGGCCGGTGCCGATAGTCGAGCTGGTACTGAAGGATGCCATTCCAGGCATCGCGGCACGCTCCCGGAGAGCCCGGAAGACAAAAGACGAGCGTTTCCTGCGCCAAGCCCGCGCACGCCCGGGATTGAATGGTCGAAGTTCCGACCTTCTCGAAAGAGATCATGTGAAAGACGGTCGAGAAACCGTCGATCTCCTTGTCGAATAACGGCTTTACAGCTTCCGGCGTCACGTCCCGGCCAGTGAACCCGGTACCCCCAGTCGTTATGATGACGTTGATAGCCGGATCAGCGATCCAGGCGAGCACCTGTGCGCGGATCTGAGCGACGTCATCCTTCACGATGGCCCGCGCAGCAACTTTGTGGCCCGCCTTTTCGATCAGCTCCACCAGAGTGGCGCCCGACTTGTCATCACTGATCTGGCGCGTGTCCGAAACGGTAAGCACCGCGATGGACACGGGTATGAAGGGGCGCGTCTCGTCAATTCGCGACATGATCCGAAAGCTCCGGTTCGAGCGCCAATCTAGCTGGAAACAGCATTGGCTGCATCCTGGTCGAGACGCACCTTCAGGGCGAGCAGGTCGCGCCAAGCGAGCCGCTTCTGGGCCGGGCTTCGAAGCAGATAGGCGGGATGAAGGCTCGCCATAGCGGGGATAAGGCGGCCTCCGACTTCCACCTCTCGCCACTTGCCCCTAATGCGCAAGATGCCCTCAGTGCCGCCCAGGAGATGCTTTGCCGCTGCCGCACCAAGGAGAAGCAGAAACTCAGGCTGGACCAGCTCGATCTGCCGCATCAAGAACGGCCGGCAGACCAAGGCTTCCTGTGGCGTCGGCGTCCGGTTCCCCGGCGGACGCCAATAGACGATGTTGGTGATGTGAACGTCCGCCTCGCTGAGCCCGATGGCCGCCAGCATTTTGTCGAGCAGCTGCCCGGCGCGGCCGACGAACGGCTTCCCTTCAAGGTCCTCCTCACGCCCGGGAGCCTCGCCGATGATCATGACGCGTCCGTGGGGCGCCCCCCGATAGAAGCAGAGGTTCTTGGCGGTCGCGCGTAAGGCGCAGCCATCGAACCGCTCCAACGCCGCCCTTAGCTCTTCCAGGGACGCTGCGGAGGAAGCGGCCGCCCTGGCCGAGTCCTCAGCCTCGGACGTCGGCATCGTCACGAAGGCACGCTGAACCGCGGGCGGTGGCACCGAAGGAGCGCCGCTTTGCAGCATTGAAGCAGCTTGCGACTCAATCCGCGCCCCCTGATCGCGCGCCGCTGGAGGAGGCGAGGAGCTGTGCCGAATCCCAAGATCCGCCCGATCCCCCAACGCCAGCCAGTCGAGCGGATCGTCGGTCAGCGCGTCCGTCACGCCCATGTCGCGATACCACGCAAGCAGGGCGATGAGGCGAGGATCCGGTTGGTGCGTCATGGCCACAGTCTAAACAAAACGAGAATTCCTGCGAGGGGTCTTGTCGCAGAGGCCGAATAGGTGTCGCTGCGGCCTTGACGCGTTGGGAAAACAAGGGCCGTAATCGCGCCCGTCGCAGCCAACTCGGAGATACCACGAATAATGGCACTTCAGCCGGAGCAGCTACCCCCGCGCGAAGCGATGGATTTTGATGTGGTGATCGTCGGTGCCGGCCCCGCGGGCCTGGCGGCGGCGATCCGCCTGAAGCAACTCGCGCTGGTCGATGGCACCGATATCTCGGTCGTCGTTCTCGAGAAAGGCTCCGAGGTGGGCGCACACATCCTCTCCGGCGCAGTCATCGACCCCATCGGCCTCGATGCCCTCATTCCGGACTGGAGAGAACGGGACGCACCCGTCACCACTCCCGTCACCGAGGACCGCTTCCTCTATCTCGGCCCCGCGGGTGAGCTGAGGTTGCCCAACTTCATCATGCCGCCGCTGATGAACAATCACGGCAACTACATTGTCAGCCTTGGGAACCTCGTCCGCTGGCTTGGCGAACAGGCGACAGAACTTGGGGTAGAGATCTATCCCGGATTTGCGGCAACGGAGATCCTGAAGGACGAGCAGGGCAGGGTCATCGGTGTCGCAACGGGCGACATGGGCATCGGCCGGGATGGCCAGCCCAAAGACAATTTCACCCGCGGCATGGAGCTGCGCGGGAAATATACGCTCATTGCCGAGGGCGCACACGGATCGCTGGCTAAGCAGCTCATCAGGGACTTTAGGCTGCGTGAAGGCCGCGAGCCGCAGAAATACGGCATCGGCATCAAGGAATTGTGGGAGGTCCCTCCCGAGCGGCACCAGCCAGGTCTAATTCAGCATACGTTCGGCTGGCCGCTCGATAATCGCACCGGTGGTGGCTCGTTCCTTTACCACTATGGGGAGAATCTCGTCGCCGTTGGGTTTGTCGTACATCTGAACTACGAAAATCCTTATCTTTCTCCGTACGACGAGTTCCAACGGTTCAAGACACATCCCTCCATTCGACCTCACCTCGAGGGCGGTAGGCGGATCGGCTATGGCGCCCGAGCAATCACGGAAGGCGGATGGCAATCCCTACCGAGACTTGTGTTCCCCGGCGGGGCGCTACTGGGATGCTCCGCAGGCATGGTCAATGTTCCGCGCATCAAGGGAAGCCATAACGCCATCCTCTCCGGCATGCACGCTGCCGATGCCATCTCGGAGGCACTCAAGAAAGGTCGGTCGCACGATATCCTTGAGGATTACGAGATCGCGGTCCGCACGGGTCCCATCGGCAAAGATCTGCGGCGCGTGCGCAACGTCAAGCCGCTGTGGTCCCGCTTCGGTACGATCGGGGGTATCATCCTCGGCGGCATCGATATGTGGCTGAACACGATCCTTCCGGGTGTTGGCCTTGGATACACGTTGCGCCACGGGAAGCCGGATTATGCCACGTTGAAGAAGGCCCGCGAATGTCAGCCCATCGAATATCCGAAACCGGACGGCGTGTTGACCTTCGACAAGCTGACCAATCTTTCCTTCTCTGGCACGAACCATGAGGAGGACCAGCCGGTCCACCTCGTCCTAACAGACCCGAGCATTCCCATTGCGGTGAACCTGCCAGAGTACGCTGAGCCAGCCCAACGCTACTGCCCAGCGAACGTCTATGAGGTCGTGACCGGAGAGGACGGGAAGCCGCGCTTCCAGATCAACGCCCAGAACTGCGTCCACTGCAAGACGTGCGATATCAAGGACCCCAGCCAAAACATCAACTGGGTGCCGCCGGAAGGTGGCGGTGGTCCGAACTACGTTGGCATGTGAAAGGAACCACCCGGGCTTCTCGATCTAGAGCCGCTATCGCTAGCTCGGACGCGATGCTGCCAGTTCGGTTGATTGGACTGGCTGGCTAGCAGGGACTTCCGAGCGAGACAACGGCAGGCGGATCACACACGTCACGCCCTCGGGATCGAAGCTGATCCGCGATTCGCCGCCATGCCCCTGCTGCAACGATCGCTCGATCAGCAGCGTCCCGAACCCCGTGGAACACGGCTGCGACACAGTGGGGCCACCTCGTTCTTTCCAGACAATCTCGAGCATGCGCCCTTCGGCCGACTGCTGTATCGACCAGTCAACCGTCACCCATCCTTGGGGCACCGACAACGACCCATACTTGCGTGCATTCGTACCTAGCTCGTGCAGAACAAGTGCGAGCTGCAGCGCGGTTTGCGGCTCAAGCGAGACGGGTGGCCCTTGATACCTGATGCGGTCACCGGTTCCGAGCATCAGCTGCTCACGGATGAGCGAATCGAGCTCGGTGCCCTGCCACGCCGTTCTGGTCAGCAACGTGTGAGCTCGTGAGAGCGCCTGGATGCGATCGCTGAAGCTCTGCACGAAGTCTTCCGGGCTTTTCGCCCGGCGCAAGGTCTGGCTCGCAATCGCCTGCACCGTCGCCAGCGTGTTTCTGACCCGGTGATTAAGCTCCCCAACCAGCAGCTGCTGCTTTCTTTCCGCCTCTTTGCGCTCGGTTATGTCGACGACGACACCGAAAAGCTCCTGCGGCTTCCCTTCGGCATCGAACCGAACCATGCCGCGGCTGTGGACCCAGATGTACCTCCCATCCCGGTGCCTGACCCGAAACTCGACCTCGAAGGAGCCCCCGCGCTGCGCCGCTTCGAGACAATCGACGAGCACCGCCCGATCTTCGGGATGCACGATGCCATAGATGCTCTCCAACGTTGGCTCGAAGCTGCCTTTGTCCAACCCGTAGATCGCATATACCTGATCCGACCACGTGCAGCGCTCCGTGTTCAGATCTATCTCGAATGTCCCCATCCGGCCGGCTTCCAACGCGAGCGATGTCCGAGCCATTGCGTCGCGAAGCTGGCGGGCGGCTCGCTCGCGCTCGGTCACGTCGTGTGCCACGACGCCGTATCCGATCATTCTGCCGTCGAGCTCCCGGATTGGAGTCATGGACAGGAGCACGCGGATCTTGGTGCGGTCCTTTCGTCTCCGAACCGCATCAACGGTAACAGCCGCCCCTCGCTCCCTCACTTGCCGCACCAGCTCCTCAAGCGCGGGTAGCTCGGATGCTGGGCACAAATCGCGCTCCGATTTCCCGATAATCTCGGCAGGCGCGTAGCCGAAAATGCTTTCGGCGCCTCTGTTCCAGGTCTTGATCTCCAAGCTTGGTGAAAGGGCGTAGATGGCGTCCTTCGAGGCCTGGAGCAGTGCGTTGTGGCGCAGGCGCGGCTCATGGCGACGCAGGTCGGTCACGATCAGCCCGTAGATCCGCCGGCCATGGATGGCCATTGGGCGAACGAATGAGATCAGAACCGGAACTGTCTCGCCGGTCTGGGCCCGCAGACCACTTTCCATACTGCGATTTTCGGTCCCCAACAGTTGTTGCGATCTGTTGGCGGCGTCGCCGGCGACCAGCTCTTCGAATTTTCGGCCGATAATGTTGCTGACCGGCGTGGCAAGCATGCGTGCCAACGCCTCATTGCAGTAGCGGATTATCCCCCCGTCGCCCACAATGAGCGCGCCTTCACGCATATGCTCGAAAAAGAGGCGAAAAATTTCGCTCGGGGCCGCTTGCTCGTGCCCCTCAGAAAGAGCGTGCACGGAAGCTCCCTGCGACACACGCTCTGCCGCTGCCAACCGAGCTCGCAGCATCTCCACTTCTCGCTCGAGCTCGCGAATTCGATGACGCTCTTCCGTCATACCGGACTACCAGCGCAACGACCTGGTTGTCTCGAGCGTCAGGCGATCAATGATATTCAGGATCACTCACCCACACTTCTTATGGACAAGAACCTTAATGCACTCTCACCCGCACCCAGAATACAACCAAGGGACAGGTCGCCTTTTCCAAAAATGTAGAGAGGAACCCCCGAGCCTACCTCCCCTGATGCCGACTGGCGTATTACCGCGGTTCTACTTTGTGCCATGCTACACAAATTCTGAGCATAACAATCAATCATGGCGAGCTAGACTTAACGACAGATCGCCAGCCAAGCATAGTAACAACTAGAGCTGCGACAACTTGCGCCCCGCTCTTGATCATCCACCTCAGAGACCACTCACCCCCTCTCCAATAGGCTAGGGTAGAGAGCTAACCGCTCACATCTTTAGCTTAGATCGAGACGAACTCGCCGGTGCCCTCATTGAGCACCGAGAGGTTGCCTGTTGCGATCTCGAAGTGGGCACCGTGGAGATGGATTCGGCTCTTGCTTTCCAGCGTCTTGATACAGGGGAAGCTGCGTAAATTTTGGAGGGAGACCTTAATCCCTTCCCGTTCGAGCTCGGCTCTCAGCTCGGCCATGCTCCGGCCAGCAGCGGACGCCAGAATTCTTGTCCGGGCTTCGTCCAAAATGCTCATCCAATTAGAAATGAATCGCGCCTCCGACTGACGCGCCGCCGATTGCTCTAAACAAGCCAAAATGCCACCGCAGCCCGAGTGCCCGAGGACCACGATGTGCTTTACCCTCAAGTTTAGGGCGGCAAATTCCAGGGCAGCGCTGACACCGTGGTACTGTCCTGTGGTCTCAAACGGCGGAACGAGATTGGCGATATTCCGCACCACGAACAGCTCTCCAGGCATGGCGCTGAAGATTGTCTCAGGATCGACGCGACTGTCGCAGCAGCTCACGATCATCACGTCTGGATGCTGCCCGTAGGCGGCCAACTCTGCGAAATGGTCGATATTCGGCGCAAAGTGCCTGTACTTGAACCGGCGGAAGCGATCGACGAGGTGCTCGGGGAAGTGAGGCATGGTCGGGATAGTTCGGTCGTCGTTGATTTGGGCCCTGGCGCGTCAGGTCTTGTGAGCGCCGGATTTGCCCCTCCAGGTGCCACGAGCGCCCCAGATTGCAAGCGAAGAATTCTTATGGGAGCGCCTGTTCGCGAATTGGGAGCGGCATCACATTGGCCCATGCCTCCTGAGAGGCGACCAACGCCAGCTCATTTCGTCCTGCGCTAGCGGCAATCGCGTGCTCTACCCCCGCAGCAGCTTTGGCCATGGCTACGGCCAACGACGCGCCATTCAGGAAGTGGCCGAGCATCAAAGCAGAAAAGAAATCCCCCGTGCCGTGGGGGACAACCTCGCGAAAAGGAACGGAGCAGCTCTCAGCCCGACCTCCCTCGATCAATAGATTTTCGAGCTTGTCTTCCTGCCTGAATGCCGAGGTAACCACGACGGCAGCATTCTTCAGCGCAGCCGAAGCTCGCACGGCATCCTGCAAAGACTGGGTAGACACACCGGTAAGCCACTGCAGCTCAAACCGATTGGGAGTGATCACGTCGGCCAAGGGCAGAAGCACATCCCGGATGGCTGCTGCAGCATTCGGGTCAATGTAGAGACCCTTGGGTTCGTCCCCCAGAACCGGATCGCAGAGGCAGTGGATGGACTGCGTAGACCGAAGCCGCCTGACGATGGCGCTCGCCAGATGCACATGCTCGGCTGTGGGCAGGTAGCCGGTAATGACCGCCTCTATTTCGCCAAGCCAGCCATTCCGCTCAAGCGCATCGACCATCTCCTCCAGGACCGCCGGCTCCACGTGCATGCCCGCAGCATGGGGATGGCCTGGATGGTTCGACAGGAGGATGGTCGGCAACGGCCACACCTCGTGCCCCAGCCGCTGCAGGGCTGGGACGATAGCGGAGAGCCCCACATGCCCGCGAGCCACTTGAGAGGATAGAGCGAGAATGCGGGCCATGGCTCCTCGATCAGATTACGTTGAGCTCGCGGAGCGGCCGCCCCTCGGCAATCCGTTCGTAGCCGAAGCGAGACAGGTCCAAGGTTTGGAATTTGCCGTGAACAATCAGCTCAGCAACGGCGCGGCCGGCTGCGGCGGATTGCTGAAGACCATGGCCGGAGAAGCCGTTTGCAAAGTAGAAATTCCGTATCTCTGGATGGGAGCCGATGATCGCGTTCTGGTCGAGCGTGTTGTAGTCGTAGAAGCCAGCCCAGGCGTTCACCACTTTGACAGACTCGAACGCAGGCACCCGCGCCGCAAGCCGCGGCCAGACTTCCTCCTCGAAGAAGCCGTAGTCGATGTCATCTAGGTCAACTGCAGGTGGCTCGTGCGCCTCGTCAGGTGAGATGCCCGTAATGAACAGCTGGCCCTCGGGCCTGAACCAGACACCGCTGGTGTCGATGGTAAGCGGCGCTTGGCGCAACGCCTCTGGGGCGGCTCGACAGTCGATCACGTAGACATAGCGCTTGCGCGGCTCGACCGGCAGGCGAATACCGGCAAGAGCGGCAACTGCGCCTGCAGACGGACCCGCCGCATTGACGACGGCTCCGGCGGGAAGCCTGCGCCCACTCGCCAATTTCACCGCAACGATAAATTGTCCGCTCAACTCGAAGCCCGTGACGGTGTCGACGAGGTATTCAACGCCCGCCCCACGGGCCGCCGTGCGAAAGAGGGTCGTGAGGCTGACCGGATCGATCCAACCCTCGCCCGAAGCACCGAAGCTGCCACACGCCACACCTACAGTGGAAAGCCACAGAAAGCGCTTTCTCAGCTCTTCGGGAGCGAGCAGATGAACATCAGCGCCATGCGCACGTTGCATTTCGACGTTCGACCGTAGGACGTCGGCCCCTTCTCGCGAGGCGAGGATCAGATAGCCCTGCTCTCGAAAGCCGACATCGGCATCAGGCCCAAAGCGATCTTTCAAATTCCGGAGAAGGTCGATCATGACCTGCGACATCAGAATGTTCTCCGGTGTCGAGAACTGCTGGCGCACACCACCAGCCGAACGGGCAGTGCTGCAGGTCGCAAACGAGGGGTCCTTCTCCACGACAACTATCCGGCAGCCATCGAGGGCCCCCAACTGGGTGAGATAGTACGCGGTCGCGCACCCAATGACGCTACCGCCCACGATCACGATGTCCTTCGACCCACTCGCCATGCGCTCACAATTGGATTACGGCCGGCACTGTGCCGGAGCGCTCCCG
The DNA here is from genome assembly GCA_003242645.1 of Pseudomonadota bacterium. Next base: position 17,186 of record QGVC01000004.1, on the reverse strand, counting down.
CGATGCCAAGCGGACATGCCGGCACAGGGCAAACTTCTCTTTCATAAACTCAACCGGTGCACTAGCTTCCCGGCCCATCGTAACGATGTCGTGGAGGAGAACCCATGGCCGTCCGACCGCGCCGCAGCGCCCTGTATATGCCCGGCTCAAATGCCCGGGCGCTCGAGAAGGCGAAGACGCTCGCTGCCGACGTAGTGATCTTCGATCTCGAGGATGCGGTAGCGCCCGACGCCAAAGAGTTAGCGCGCGAGCAGGTCATGGCCGCGGTCGCAGGTGGCGGCTACGGTGACCGTGAGCTGGTCATCCGCATCAACGGTCTCGATACTCCTTGGGGCGAGGAAGATCTGGCCAAGGCTGTCGCCGCGGCACCGAATGCCATCCTGATCCCGAAAGTCTCAACCGTCTCGCAACTTACTGAGGTTGGTAAGCGGCTATCCTCGGCACCTGAGGCGATCCAAGTCTGGGCGATGATCGAGACGCCGCTCGCGATCCTCAACCTCCGCGAGATCGCCGCAGCGGCGCGCGATCCGTCGACCCGGCTGAGCTGCTTCGTCCTGGGCACGAACGATCTTGCGAAGGAAACGCGGGCAGACCTGGTCGAGAACCGCTCCGCTGCCTTGTATTGGCTATCCGCGACCGTCACGGCAGCTCGCGCCTACAGCATCGACGTGCTCGACGGTGTCTACAATGCGTTCCGGGACATCGAGGGTTTTCGCCGCGAGTGCCTCCAGGGCCGCCAGCTTGGCATGGATGGTAAGACTCTCATCCATCCGGACCAGATCGGGCCAGCCAACGAAATTTTTTCGCCAACCGCCGAGGAAGTCGAGTGGGCGCGCAAAATTCTTGCGGCATTCTCCGAGCCACAGAACCAGGGGAAGGGCGCCATCAACATCGACGGCCGTATGGTCGAGCGGCTACATGCCGAGATGGCTCGCCGGACGGTCGAGCTGGCCGAGGCCATAGCCACGCGTGAACGACCCTGAGCTGAGGCAGAGGACTCCACCATGGCATCGAGCAAGACCACGGCCGGCAACTTCTTCGAGGATTTCCATCTCGGGCAGGTGATCCACCACGCAACGCCGCGAACGCTAACCGAAGGCGATGTCGCTGTTTACGCCAGCCTGTATGGTTCGCGTTTCGCCGTGCAGTCGTCGGATGCGTTCGCTCGCGCCATCGGCTATCCCCGGGCGCCGATCGATGATCTGCTCGTCTTCCACACGGTGTTCGGGAAGACGGTCCCCGACATCTCGCTCAATGCGGTCGCGAACCTGGGTTATGCCGACTGCCGATTTCTCGCCCCAGTCTACCCGGGCGACACGTTGAGCGCCGTCTCCGAAGTCATCGGCCTCCGCGAGAACACCAACCGAGAAACAGGGGTCGTCTACGTCCGCTCGAAAGGGCTCAACCAGCGCGGCGAGACGGTGCTCGAGTACGTCCGGTGGGTGATGGTACGCAAGCGCGACAAGGCCTCGCCGGCCCCCGACCCACATGTGCCGGATCTGCCGGAACACGTCGTGCCTGAGGCGCTCGGCCGCGGCTTGCCGCAACTGGTTCGATCCGCCTACGACACAACCCTTTCCGGCTCAGAGTTCCTTTGGGGAGACTACGAGGTCGGCGAGCGCATCGACCACGTCGACGGCGTCACCATTGAGGAAGCCGAACACCAGATCGCGACGCGGCTCTACCAGAATACGGCAAGGGTGCACTTCAATCAGCACACCGAAAGTGCCGGTCGCTTCGGCCGCCGCCTCATCTACGGCGGTGTCATTATTTCTTTAGCGCGTGCACTGTCGTTCAACGGATTGGCCAACGCCTTCCACATTGCTGCTATCAATGGCGGCCGGCATGTCGCACCCTGCTTCGCGGGCGATACCATCTACGCATGGTCCGAGATCCTCGATAAAGCAGAGCTCCCTCACCGTAACGACCTCGGCGCATTGAGAGTCCGGCTCGTCGCACTCAAGAACCGGCCCGCCGCTGACTTTCCTTACAAGACAGAGACGGGGGCCTACGCGGATGGTGTCGTGCTTGACCTCGATGCCTGGGTGCTGATGCCCCGCTGATGGCCAGCTCTGCAATTTCCGGAATGCAGGCATGCGTCTGATGGAACGATTGCTGCAGTGGCGAAGGCGCGCTACAACGCGGCGGAACGAACCCAGGAGGAGAGCCCGATGGCCGAAATGAAGGCGCGGGAGCTGCCGCAGGTTGAACGACCGCTCTCGCCCCACCTGCAGATATATTCCCCTCTCATCAACATGGTGATGTCGATCGTCCATCGCATCACCGGCGGCGCGCTCTACTTCGGTACCCTTTTGCTCGCCTGGTGGCTCCTGGCCGCAGCGTCAGGGCCAGAGCACTTTGAGACCGCAAATTGGTTCTTCGGCACAATTATCGGAAAGCTCGTGCTCTTCGGGTACACGTGGGCGCTGATCCATCACGCGCTCGGCGGAATCCGGCATCTCATCTGGGATACCGGCCGCGGGTTCGACCTGAAGACGGTCGACATCCTGTGCTGGGGCACGATCATCGGATCCGTCGCGCTGACGCTGCTCGTTTGGGTCATTGCTCTTTCGGTACGTGGAGGGCTGTGACATGGCACTTCGCACGCCCTTGAAGAACGTGCGCCGGCTCGGCTCAGCCGGGGAAGGCACCGAACACTTCTGGCGCCAGCGCGTAACCTCGGTGGCAGCACTCTTGCTGCTGCCCTTCATGCTCTGGATCGCGCTAAGCGTCGTCGGGGCCGATTACGAGACGGTCAAAAGCACGCTGCGCAATCCGATCGTAGCAATTCTGCTTATTTCTTTCATCGTAACGAGCGCAGTACATATGCGGCTCGGAATGCAGGTGATCATTGAAGACTACGTCCACACTGAAGGGGCAAAGATCGCACTGCTGATGCTGAACACGTTCTTCGCGGTGTTGGTGGCTCTCGCCAGTGTCTTCGCGGTGCTCAGACTGAGCTTTGGGGTAGGAATCTGATGGCAGTTACAAATGGCAAGGCAGGCGGCTCGAGCGTCGCCATGCCGGCGATCAACGGGCGCGCCTATCCGCTCACGGACCACACTTACGACGTAGTGGTGGTCGGAGCAGGCGGAGCCGGTTTGAGAGCAACGTTGGGTGCGGCTCAGGCGGGCCTGAGGACCGCCTGTATTACGAAGGTCTTTCCAACACGCTCCCACACGGTGGCGGCGCAAGGCGGCGTTGCGGCCGCTCTTGGCAACATGGGGCCAGACGATTGGCGCTGGCACATGTACGACACGGTGAAGGGCAGCGACTGGCTCGGTGACCAGGACGCAATCGAGTACCTGTGCCGCAACGCGCCAGAGGCCGTCTACGAGCTGGAGCACTTCGGTGTGCCGTTCAGCCGCACTGAGGATGGCCGCATCTACCAGCGCCCATTCGGCGGCATGACCACGGAATATGGCGAGGGGCCGCCGGCCCAGCGTACGTGTGCTGCAGCCGATCGTACCGGCCATGCCATATTGCACACCCTTTATGGGCAGGCGCTGCGCTACTCCGCCGAGTTCTTCATTGAGTACTTCGCCATCGACCTGATGATGGATCAGGAAGGTGCTTGCCGCGGAGTGGTGGCGCTGTGCCTCGAGGACGGCACTGTGCATCGTTTCCGCGCCAAGAAGACCATCCTGGCGACAGGCGGCTATGGCCGCGTCTATTACTCCTGCACTGGCGCCCACACACAGACGGGCGACGGCAATGCGATGGTCTTGCGAGCCGGCCTCCCGCTTCAGGACATGGAGTTCGTGCAGTTCCACCCGACGGGCATCTACGGCGCCGGTATGCTGATCACGGAGGGCGCGCGCGGCGAGGGTGGCTACCTGACGAACTCGGAAGGCGAGCGGTTCATGGAGCGGTATGCGCCGCACGCCAAGGATCTCGCCTCGCGCGATGTCGTCTCGCGTTCGATGACCATCGAGATTCGCGAAGGTCGCGGTGTGGGGCCGGAGAAGGACCACATCTATCTCCACCTCGACCATCTCGACCCGAAGATCCTTGCAGAGCGCCTGCCCGGCATCACTGAGAGCGCAAGGATCTTCGCTGGCGTCGATGTCACCCGGGAGCCGATCCCGGTCATACCGACGGTTCACTACAATATGGGCGGCATCCCGACCAACTATCATGGCGAGGTGGTGACGCTGAAGGATGGCAATCCGGACTACGTCGTTCCCGGGCTCATGGCGATTGGCGAAGCAGGATGCGTCTCAGTGCACGGAGCCAACCGCCTCGGCTCGAACTCGCTCATAGATCTTGTCGTGTTCGGACGTGCAGCAGCATTGCGCTGCGCCGAGACGATCGAACCCGGTAGTCCCCAGCCAGACTTGCCGGCGGATGCAGCCGACCTCGCTCTCTCTCGGCTTGACAGAATCCGCCACGCCAACGGGTCTACACCCACGGCGACACTGCGCCTTCAAATGCAGAAGACGATGCAGAACAATTGCGCCGTCTTCCGCGATGGGCCAGTGCTGGAGGAGGGCCTTCAGAAGATCACTGAGATCTGGAAGGCGTCGGAGGACATCAAGGTCACGGACCGCTCGCTGATCTGGAACACCGACCTCATAGAATCGCTGGAGTACGACAATCTCATCGCCCAGGCGGCGGTGACGGTCGCGGCTGCTCTCAATCGCACAGAAAGCCGAGGCGCACACGCCCGCGAGGACTACCCGCACCGCGACGACGAGAACTGGATGAAGCACACCCTCACCTGGGCTGATTTCGAGACCAAGACGGTCCGTATCGACTACCGGCCGGTGCATACCTACACCCTGACCAACGAGGTGTCCTATATCGAGCCCAAGGCGCGGGTGTACTGAGCGCACACGGTCTCACGCAAACCGCCTATTGGCGGCGGCTTCCGATCAGGAAGCCGCCGTTGTTCTTCTGCGATTTGCGCTGTGTATGTTTCTCCCTGGCAATTGTGAGCCACGGCTTCGTGTAGGACGATCTCGTTTCCGAATCACGCATTGCCGCCCAGCTGCTGTGGCCGATGCGTTCAAGTCCGGCTATCAGGGATCCTCGCATGAGTACCGCACTGGCGCATCAGGTCTCGCAGTCGCCGAGCTCCTCAGAAAGCGATACGCGGATTGCGCCCGATCCAATCGCTGCTTTGCTTCCAGCCCTGGCTGCCCTGGGCGCCATCGCCTCCATAGCTGCGGTGAACTGGGTGGCCCAAGAGCGTACGCCTGATCGTATGCGCCCCAAACGCAAGGTCGCCGTCGCTTTGCGTGACCTGGAAAGCTGCTGCATGGGCCTCCAGGAGATCTTCAGCCGCTTTCGCCGCAACCCGAAGCTCTTTGCCGGCGAGGGACGCGCTGTTTCCTCGCCGCTCAAGTTCGGCGTGCATGGCCCCCGCATCGCTCCGGATGCAGTCAAGCTTTACCACCAGTCGATGAACGACATCGCTTCGATGCTGGTGCTTGCCACTCAGAACAGCTTCGATGTGATGTCGGCCATCGAGGATGGGGAGATTGAAGCGCCTGAAGAATTGTTCTTCGGCTTCGGCGAGCAGCAGGAACGGCTGAACGCGCTGCTGGCCCAGCGGCCAACCTTGAAGACCGCGGTTGAAACCGGCCACTCCGTTGCTGAAGAGCTAACCGCACTTGTGCGCACGCTCCGCCGCTGCAAGACCGACTGAGCAATCGCAATCCCCGCGCGCCCCCAGGCGCAAAGCGTGCAACCATAAGACCGGTTGACAGTCATGAACCAGTGCCGCATGGCAAGCACGGGGCGCGAGAAGCTATGGCTCGCCAAGCAATAAAGGACTAGGGGCAATGGTCCAGCTGACACTGCCGAAGAACTCGAAGGTTGAACAGGGCAAGACCTGGAATAAGCCGACCAGCCAAGGCGACTGGAGGGAGATCAAGGTCTACCGCTGGAACCCCGAGGACGGCCGCAATCCGCGGCTCGACACTTACTACATCGACCGCAAGAACTGCGGGCCGATGGTTCTCGATGCCCTCATCAAGATCAAGAACGAGATCGATCCGACGTTGACGTTCCGTCGCTCATGCCGGGAGGGCATTTGCGGTTCCTGCGCGATGAACATCAACGGCACAAATGGGCTGGCCTGCCTCAGGAGCCTCGATGACACCAAGGGCGCCGTCACGATCTATCCGCTGCCGCATATGCCCGTCATCAAGGATCTCGTCCCGGACATGACGAACTTTTATGCGCAGCACCGCTCGATCGAGCCCTGGCTGAAGACATCAACTCCCACGCCGGAGAAGGAATGGAGGCAGTCCCGCGAGGATCGCGCGAAGCTCGACGGTCTCTATGAGTGCATTCTGTGCGCTTGCTGTTCGACGAGCTGTCCGAGCTACTGGTGGAACTCCGACCGCTATCTTGGTCCTGCAATCCTGCTCCAGGCGTATCGCTGGATAATCGACTCACGCGATGAGGCCACGGGCGAGCGTCTTGATAATTTGGAGGACCCGTTCAGGCTTTACCGCTGCCACACGATCCTCAACTGCGCCAAGGCCTGCCCAAAAGGGCTCAACCCGGCAAAGGCCATCGCAGAGCTCAAGAAGCTGATGGTGGAGCGGCGCGTCTAATCGGCCTGATTAGGCCGCTATAATGGGACAGCTGAGAGCTGTCCTATGCTTCTTTCAAAAAATGACCGGAGATGCCCCCCGAAGCAATCTCCGGTGAAATGCGGCACTCGTTGCCGCCGCTGGTTGGTCGATCTTTTCTCCCGGTGCCCGGCCAGGAAAGAGGTCGACCAATCACGCTGCCTTCTTTTTCGCCCCGGCTTTCTTGGCCGCTGACTTCTTAGCGGCTGGCTTCTTGGCTGTTGCGCGCCGCTTCGCCGGTGCTCTTCCTGCCGTCTTCTTCGCAGCGGCAGTCTTTTTCGCCGGAGCCTTCGCTGCAGCCTTAGCTGGAGCTTTCCTTTTAGCTGGAGCCTTAGTCATAGTTCTAGCCATGAATCTTCTCCCTCTTGATCTCGTTCGAATCGATTCGAACGCTATGAGCATGTGCAATCAATTCTGATTTGTTTACATATGATCATATTTTATCCGGCTGTAATTAGCTAATTCTTGAAGTAGTGTTGCGCAAAATCATCATTTTGCAGATTGTAGAACAGGTTATCTGCGACCAAGAAGACTTACTGAGAGCTTGATGATCTAAATTCACCATCTCTCGAGCGAGCCATCGTGCGCTAGAACGCGGGAACATTGGGAGCGTTCAAGCTCAAAGCAGCAGAAAAGTACTCAATCGCTTTCCTGAACCTTTCGCGGAAACCTCCCGATTACTTCTGCGTTCTGGGGTAAGATGCAGAAGCCCTGGGAGGCTTGAGAGATGGCAGAGCTAAAAACGAAGGTGTCAAAAGAAGAGGCGCTCTATCAGGAGGAGCCACGCGCCGGAGAAAAGTGCGAGCTTTGCGTGCACTTCATTCCCGAGCAAAGCGCATGTGAGATCGTTGCGGGGAACATTTCGCCCCATGGGTGGTCGAGGTTCTTTGAACCTGCCTGATGCTGGCGTGAATTGCGGACTGTATCGAGGCCGCAGCATCGAGTTGCGGCCTGAATGTTATGCTGCTTCCCTAGACCGATACTGCAGGTCGAGCACCGCCAGTACGAAGCTCACACGATCTTCGAAGTCCTCCGCCATAACGGAGAAGTAATCGGGCCCTTCCGGCACAATCTCTCCGATGACATCGCCTCGCTCGAAGCGGAGCATCGCATCGTGCTTCCGAGCGATGGATTGCATCTTCGTGTTCTCGGCAAGACAGCTCATATAGAGGCGCTTGACGCCGCGATTGCGCGCAGCCCGGATGACCCGGCCCATCAGCTCGGTGCCGATGCCGCGATTTTGCCAAGGCTTCTCGACTGAAAAGGCAGCCTCGGCTTCTTCGCCCCAGAAGGCATCAAGCTTTCTCAATTCGGCCGCCGCCCTTAATTCACCATCTTCGAAATAGCCATAGACTATGCTTCCCATGAGATCGATGCGGCTCGCATAGTCCTTGATGAACGCATCGGAGACTGCATGCGCGAAACGCATCCGCCGGCTTTCTGGATCGAGCCGAAGCAGGTGCTGGCCAAATTTCTCCGCTTCTGCAGGCCAAAGCTTTCGGATCGTTCCTTCCCAGAACCGGTGGTCGCTCATGATCATAACCTCCGCCTGGTAGCACCCAGGTCTCTTGCCAAGTGTGCTGCAGTGCAACAAACTAGTGGGGGATCGTGGCAAGATCGGCAAGTGTTCAGCCCTGCGCAGATCGAAGATGAGTTGACCATCCGCTGCATACCGCCCGCGCTAATGCCTGGCTGCTTGACCGCTGCATCGCAGCGGGGTAGCCCCAACTCCCGATGTCGAAAGGACCTCTCCAGCGTTATCGCGACCTAGTTTCCGCAGGCACTATCGAACCGGATGCAGCCCAGTATGCTGCGGCGGAGCGGCTTGATGTGCTGGCGCAAGAGCTTGGTCGCTGGCGCCCACGGCGCGGCCTGCTTCGCCTGTTTTCCAGCGCCAACGGTAAACCACCTCGCGGGATTTACATTCACGGCGCCGTAGGCCGCGGCAAGACGATGCTGATGGACCTGTTCCACGCCAGCGTCGCCTTCGAGCCGAAACGGCGCGTGCATTTCCACGCGTTCATGGCCGATGTCCACGAGCGCCTCGCTCGCGCCCGCCAGACCGAGCCTGGCGATCCCATTCCAGGCGTCGCGCGGCAGACTGCAGCTGAGGCGCAGTTGCTCTGTTTCGATGAGCTGCACGTCACGGACATCGCCGATGCGATGATCCTGGGCCGATTGTTCCGGGTCATTTTCGAGAACGGCGTCGTCGTGGTCGCGACGTCCAACTCGCCGCCGCAAGAGCTGTACCGCAACGGTCTCAACCGGCAGCTTTTTCTTCCGTTCATCGACCTCATCGAGGACTACATGGACGTCCTTGAGCTCGCCGCGGCCAAGGACTTCAGACTAGAGAAGCTCGGTGGAAGTCGCCTTTACTTCACGCCTGCCGACGAAGCAGCGCGCGCAGAGCTGGATAAGATCTGGCTGCGGCTCACCGGGACGCCCAAAGGCGAGCTCATGGACATTCAGGTGAAGGGCCGTACGCTTCGCGTTCCACAGGCCGCCATGGGCGTCGCGCGGTTCGGCTTTGCTGACCTCTGCGAGAAGCCTTTGGGTGCCGCCGACTACCTGCATGTCGCCCGAACATTCCACACGCTCATCCTCGAACGTATACCGGTGCTCGGCCCCCACCGCCGCAACGAGGCACGACGGTTCATCAACCTCATCGATACGCTGTACGACAACCGCGTCTGCCTGGTCGCTTCGGCGGAGGCAGAGCCCGAGCACCTCTATGTGCGCGGCGACGGGGCGGATCTCTTCGCCCGTACGGTATCGCGGCTGATGGAGATGCGGTCCGAGGCCTATTTGACCCAGCGAAACATCCGCGGGGGACATCAAGCGGTCCCAGCCGAGTGATTGGACGCAAGTCGGACCCGCTCGAGATTGCTCCCGCCTTGAACACATCCGCGTTTCCGGCTAACCACCGGGAGGCTATAGACTGCTGCGACCGCGGGCTTGAGCTGGAGCCTCCAATTTGCGCGGGCGATACCGCTCACCAAGCGGTCGAGTTCACGAAGATGCTACAGGTTTAGGGAGATCGACATCCATGGCGCGCAACAAGATCGCGCTGATCGGCGCAGGCATGATCGGCGGCACGCTGGCCCATCTCATTGGACTTAAAGAGCTGGGGGATGTCGTTCTCTTCGATATCGCAGAAGGAATACCGCAGGGCAAAGCCCTCGATATCGCTCAATCGAGCGGTGTCGAGGGTTTCAACATCTCGCTTAAGGGCACCAATAGCTACGCCGACATCGAAGGCGCGCATGTTTGCATCGTCACGGCTGGCGTGCCCCGCAAGCCGGGCATGAGCCGCGACGACTTGCTCGAAATCAACCTCAAGGTCATGCAGCAGGTCGGCGAGGGTATCAAACAGTACGCCCCTGATGCCTTCGTCATCGTTATCACAAACCCGCTCGACGCGATGGTGTGGGCCCTGCAGAAATTTTCGGGCCTGCCGCATCATCGCGTTGTCGGGATGGCTGGTGTGCTTGATAGCACGCGCTTCCGGCACTTCATCGCCGACGAGCTGAAGGTCTCGATTGAGGACGTGACCGCTTTCGTTCTCGGAGGCCACGGCGACGATATGGTGCCGCTCGTGCGGTACTCCACCGTTGCGGGCATTCCGCTGCCCGACCTTGTGAAAATGCGCTGGATCACGCAAGAGCGTGTCGATCAGATCGTTGAGCGCACCCGCAAGGGTGGCGGTGAAATTGTTTCTCTCCTCAAGACCGGCTCGGCCTACTATGCGCCGGCCTCGTCCGCGATCCAGATGGCTGAGAGCTACCTCAAGGATATGAAGCGCGTTCTCCCCTGCGCCGCCTACCTCAACGGTGAGTACGGCGTCAGAGGGCTTTACGTCGGTGTTCCTGTCATCATCGGCAGCGGTGGGGTCGAACGAATCATCGAGATCGACCTCAACGACGAAGAGAAGGCGATGTTTTCCAAGTCCGTCGAGTCGGTGAAGAACCTCGTTGAGGCCTCCATCCGCATCGTTCCTCAGCTTGGCGCCTGATCGTTTCGGGGGGATTTAACCCGTAACTGAACAGGAGAAGCGAGATGAAAAGAATAGCATCGGCTGAGTGGAAGGGCAGCCTCAAGGAGGGCAAGGGCACGCTGACGACCGGCAGCACTTTGTTATCGAATGCTCAGTACTCCTTCGGCACGCGTTTCGAGCAGGGCGTCGGGACGAACCCTGAGGAGCTGATCGCGGCAGCGCATGCAGGCTGCTTCTCGATGGCCTTATCCGCACAGCTCGGGAACGCCGGCTTCACGCCGGAAAGCATCAAGACCAACGCCACGGTCACGCTGGAAAAGACCGACAACGGTTTCGCCATCACGGCGGTCCATCTTGACGTGAAGGCCAAGGTGCCGGGCGCCGATCAAGCTGCCTTCGAGAAAGCTGCCAATACAGCCAAGGAAAATTGCCCCGTGTCCAAGGTGCTCAACGCTAAGATCACCATGGATGCCAAGCTGGAGTCTTGATCCGCTATCGCGGTCCGGCTGCAGTAGTCCGCACTAAGGAGAGTGGAACGATGACAAAGAAGGCGATTGATGCTGAACCTCTTTCCGCGGCCGGACCGTACTCTCTTGCCATCGATACTGGGCAGTTCGTTTTCTTGTCGGGACAGGTTCACGTCGACAGCGCCACGGGCAAGCTCGTCGAGGGGGACATCGGTGCGCAAACCCGCCAGTGTCTGGAGAATTTGAAGAAGGTTCTCGCGGCGGCGGGCCTCGGCTTTGAGCACGTGGTGAAGACGACCGTTTTCCTCACGGACATGGCTGATTTCGCTGCCATGAACGAGGTCTACGCCCAGTACATGGTCCCGCCTTTCCCGGCCCGCTCGACCATCCAGGTCGCCGCCCTTCCCCTTGGGGCCCGCGTCGAGATCGAGGCTATCGCACAAAGGACAACCTGACCACACGCTGTGAACGCCAGGAGCAACACCATTCGTCCCGCCCGAATAGGGAGCTAGCGGTGGTCGCACCTATCGCATGACAGGAACTGCACGATGAATATCCACGAATACCAAGCCAAAGAGCTGTTCCGGCAGTATGGGATCCCGACCCCCACTGGATACCCGGCTTTCACGGTCGACGAAGCCGTCGCAGCGGCCCAAAAGCTCCCTGGCCCCGTGTGGGTGGTGAAGGCGCAGATCCATGCCGGCGGGCGCGGCAAGGGCAAGTTCAAGGAGCCTGCCGCAGGTGACAAGGGCGGCGTTCGCCTCGCCAAGTCGATTGACGAGGTGCGCACGTACGCTGAGCAAATGCTCGGCAATACGCTCGTCACGGTTCAGACCGGTCCAGCAGGGCGTGTAGTCAAGCGGCTCTACATCGAGAATGGTTCCGAGATCGACCGCGAGCTTTATCTATCAGCGCTTGTCGACCGCAGCACCAGCCGCATCGCGTTCATCGCGTCGCAGGCCGGCGGCATGGATATCGAGCAGGTCGCGCATGAGACGCCTGAGAAAATCTTCACGCTCTCGATCGACCCGGCGACTGGATATTCCCCATTCCACGGACGGAAGATCGCGTTCGCGCTCGGGCTGACAGGCGATCAGGTCAACCAGTGCGTGAAGATGGTTGGCGACCTCTACCGGCTCTTTGTCGAAAAGGACATGAGCCTGCTTGAGGTCAACCCGCTGATCGTCACGAAGGAAGGCAAGCTCCTGTGCCTCGACGCGAAGATGAACTTCGACTCGAACGCCCTTTTCCGGCACAAGGACATCCAGGAGCTTCGCGACCTCGACGAAGAAGATCCGATGGAGGTCGAGGCGTCGAAGTACGACCTCTCCTACGTCAAGCTCGATGGCAACATCGGTTGCATGGTGAACGGCGCCGGCCTCGCCATGGCGACCATGGACATCATCAAGCTCTACGGTGCGGAGCCTGCGAACTTCCTTGACGTCGGTGGCGGCGCCTCCAAGGAGAAGGTGCAGGCGGCCTTCAAGATCATTCTCTCCGACCCTGCGGTAAAGGGCATTCTGGTCAACATCTTCGGCGGCATCATGCGTTGCGACATCATCGCCGAAGGTGTCGTCGCGGCAGCGCGCGAGATGGAGATCAAGGTTCCGCTGGTCGTACGGCTCGAAGGCACCAACGTCGATCTCGGCAAGAAGATTTTGGCTGAGAGCGGTTTGAAGATCATCCCGGCGGACGATCTCGCGGACGCAGCTCAGAAGATCACCGCGGAAGTGAAGCAGGCAGCATAACGAGCAATTAACTCACCGTGACCGAACCGCTCTCTCGCCGTGAGAGGGCGGTTTTTTGGTGGTTGAGCTGTTGAGCACGATTCCTCGGCTGGGACACCGAGAGTCAGTCACATCACAGCACGAAACTGATCCGTCTTCGTGGCAGCCTCGTCACTCAACATCGCCCATCCGGGGTCGTCAGCGACAGACCGAGGCGCGCTCGCCGTTTCAGCCAAGGCGATGGACGATAGCGAGGCTCCCCATAAGTGCGCTGGAGCTCTTCCAGCACCTCAAGGACCCATTCAGGCCCTAGCCGATCACCCCACTCCAGGGGCCCGTACGGATAAGACAAGCCCAGCTTCGCTCCGAGGTCGATGTCTGACGGTGAGGCAATCTTCTGTTGGGCAACCTGACAGCCGACGTTGATGATGTGCGCCACGATCCGAGGCGCGACGAAGCCTGGGCTGTCACTGATGACGCTCACACCGGCACCATCTGACGCCAGCAGTCCGTGAGCAGCCTCCCGCATGGCAGGATCAATGCCCGGAGGCAACATCAATGTTCGGTGCTTGTCGTAAGCGAAGTGCGTGTCCAGCGCGACTGTTCGCCGGACATCGAGCCCTTGCTGGATGACCTCGCTGGTGCAGTCACGGCTGGTCGGCGTGACAATGCATAATGCCTCAGCACTCGGCTTCGCACTCGTCTCGATTGAAGCTCCAAGCCGCTTGAGAAGCGCTATGGCCTTGTCGCGCCCTGCAGGATTTTGCGAGCTGACCCACACCGATCGCGGGCGCGCCGCGGGAGGCTCAGCACGCGGGGGCTCGATACGCTGGCCGTTCTCATAGGTGTACCATCCGGCCCCGGACTTGCGGCCGTAGAAACCGCCGGCAACTCGCACCTTTAGGATCGGGTGCGGGGCATACATTGGCTCGCAATAGAATTGACCCCAAAGGCTCTCCATCACGGAAACGGAGACATCCGAGCCGATGAGGTCCAGCAATGCGAACGGCCCCATTCTCATTCCGACGGCCTCGGTCATGATCCGATCGATGTCGACCGGCTCGGCTATGCCCTCGGCCACGAGACGCGCCGCCTCCGGAACGTAGGCCCGACCGATGTGATTGACGATAAAGCCCGGGCTGTCGGTGCAAACGACCGGCACGCGGGTCATCCGGCGGGCAATCACCGTAAGGGCCTGGATCACCGAGGGTGCCGTCTTCAGGCCAGGGATGATTTCCACCAGCTTCATGAGCGGCACCGGGTTGAAGAAGTGCATTCCGGCGACCCGCTCAGGGCGTTCGCAAGACGCCGCAATGGCCGTAATTGGAAGGGACGATGTATTGGAGGCGATGATCGCGTCCGGACTGGCCAGGCGATCCAGCGTTGCGAACAGCTCTTGCTTGGTATCGAGACGTTCGATGATCGCCTCGATGATGACATCAGCCGTCGCGATCTGCGCCAGCGAGTCGGCGATCGAGATTCGCGCAACGGCTGCATCTGCGGCGGCCTTGTCGGTGCGGCCCTTTTCGACTAGCCGTGCCAAAGCGTGCTGGATTTCTTGCAATGCCGCTTCAGCTGCTTCTGGATTCTCGTCGTAAGCGATAACCCGCATGCCACCCTGGGCCGCCACTTGAACGATCCCGCGGCCCATGGTGCCGGTACCGACAACGCCGATGACCAGATCTTCCCGGTGGGGATCCAACGGCATGCGATTACTTCCCCTTGAAATTCGGCGGCCGCTTCTCAAGGAAAGCTGACATGCCCTCGCGCTTGTCCTCCGTCGCGAACGCAAGCCACAGAGCTTTGCGCTCCAGGCTCAAGCCGGAGGCGAGGGAGGCATCTTGGCCGGCCAGCACAACCTCCTTGGCCAGCTCAACGGCTAGTGGTGCCAGCTTCGCAATGCCAGCGGCCATCTCTATCGCGTGCGAGACAACCTGGTCGTCCGAAACGACACGACTCACCAATCCCATCTCGCTGGCTTCTCGTGCGCCGATCATCTCGCCGGTGAGAATCAGCAGCATGGCCTTGTACTTGCCCACAGCGCGGACCAGCCGCTGGGTGCCCGAGCCGCCTGGCAAAATGCCAACCTTCACCTCTGGCTGTCCAAACTTTGCGCTCTCGCCCGCGATGATGATGTCGCAGTGAAGCGCCAGCTCGCACCCGCCGCCGAGCGCGTAGCCATTCACGGCTGCGATCAAGGGCTTGGGAAACGCAGCGATCCGATCCCAGAGCTTGTGCGCACCGCGCTGCATCGCCTCGATTGGGCCGAGATCACGCATCTCCCGAATGTCGGCCCCAGCCGCGAATGCCTTTTCATTGCCCGTGATAATCGCTGCGCGGATTTCCGGATTTGCCGCAGCAGACTCGAGCTCATCGACAAGAGCTTTTCGGACCTCCATGTTGAGAGCGTTACGGGCTTCCGGTCTGTTGATCCGCAGCAGCAGAACTCCAGCCGCTGGTTGCTCGGCAAGAACCACGGACATGGCGGCTCCTCCAACGAGATCGCGACACTACCAAGGGCCTATCACCGGCCTTGGCGCCGAGAGCCTATGCCTTAGCAAGATCAACCGCAACCTGCATCCGCGGAGCTGCAGCTCCGCTTCGTGACGGCTAGCTTGAGCACCGCGAACAGCCTAAGCTTTCGAACATTCAATTCGTTTCACAGTCCGGAATCACCTGAGACATGATGACTGTAGAGGAAGCCATCACTGGCCGGCGGAGCATTCGCGCGTTTCTTTCCAAACCAGTGCCGCGCGCATTGATCGAGCAAATTCTCGAAATCGCCAGCCGCGCTCCTTCGGGTAACAACGCGCAGCCATGGCGAGTTTGGGTGCTGGAAGGGGAAGCGAAGGAGCAACTTGCCCGCGATCTTTATGAGCGGTTCATGCGCGATGAACCCGCCCATTACGATTACTTCTACTATATGCGCCAGTGGCGTGAGCCCTATCTGGCTCGCCGCCGCAAAACGGGGTGGGGGCTCTATGGCCTGCTCGGGATTGCGAAAGGAGATCGGGCCGCTTCGAAGGCCCAACATGCTCGAAATTTTCTGTTCTTCGATGCGCCCGTCGGCTTGTTTTTCACGATCGACCGCGATCTCGGGCTCGGTGCATGGCTCGACTACGGCATGTTTCTCCAGTCGATCATGATTGCCGCGCGCTCCTTCGGCCTCGAGACCTGTCCGCAGGCGGCGTTCTGCCAATATCACCACATTATCGAGAAGCGGCTCGGCATTCCTTCCGATCAAATTCTCGTCTGCGGAATGGCGCTGGGCTATGCCGATCCCGAAGCGAAGGTGAACCAGTTCCGCACCGACCGTGAACCCGTATCGTCCTTCACCACATTCATGGATCGACTTCCGGACTAGGTTCCGACCGAAAACCAAAGCCGGTCTCTCGGCGCGTTAACCTACCATTTGCCACGGCGTATGCCCGACAACACCTGGGTAATTGCCTGGGAGAATTTCGGTCGCATCGAGCGCTATAACTCTAGCCGTAGTGCTGCGTACCGCGAGTGCGCTGAGCCCAACGCTACCTCCGGCAGGGCATCAGCCACTCGCCTTTCGAATGCCGGAATGCTCGATGTCTAGGCGTGCGCAGTATTTCAACGCCCGCATACTCCAAGAAATGGGGATACCGCCGCTTGAAAGCGGCCTGGATGGCCGCGGCGTTGCCATCGCCTTTATCGACTACGGCTTCGATATTCTGCACCCGTGCTTTCGAACCGCTAACGGTCGAACGCGGTTCAAGTGCATAGTCGATCAAAATACCGGACGCGAGCTCGACGAGAGTGTCATCAATCAGCTCATCGAAGAGTGTGAACAAGCGGGATCGCGGTCCGTCGCTGATACACAATACGATCCGCACGCCAACTATTTCGGGCGATCCGGCGTTGAAGCCGGTGCTCACGGAACAAGCATCGCGTCGATTGCTGCTGGCAGCCCGGTCGCGGGGTTTCGAGGCGTCGCGCCAGCTGCCGACCTGATCGGCATCCAGCTCGCCCTACCAGATCATCATTGGAAAGAAGAAGACGAATTGGGCCGCCCTACTTGGCGATCCTGGCAGCCCGCATCCGAACCGGTCTGGCGCGGTTGGCGGAGCTATGACGAGGCATCTGCAATCGTCGACGCTCTCGACCATGTTTATGACATCGCCTGCCGGCACAGAGCCAAGGCGCTCGTCGTCAATTTGAGCATCGGCGCGTACGCAGGGGCCCATGACGGCCGCTCGACCGTTGAGCGCAAGATCACCGAGCTTGCCCGCCGCGGCGCTAACGGCAGCGGTCTTCCGTGCACCGTCGTTGTGAGCGCCGGCAATGCGGGACTCGAGGAAGGTCACTATTGCGGTTACGCGGAGCCCGGCCGACCCTTTTCATTCGAATGGCGGATGAGCCGGGAGGATACAACGCAGAACAAACT
>QGVC01000185.1 GCA_003242645.1 Pseudomonadota bacterium | reverse complement strand
TGATCCACTCCATCGCAGCTGTCCTCGCCATCGCGATCTGGATCGTCCACGTCTATGCGGCGATCTGGGTGCGTGGCACCATCAGCGCCATGACTCGCGGCACGGTGACCGGCGGCTGGGGCTGGCGGCACCATCGGAAGTGGCTGCGAAAGGAGATCGAGAAAGGCTCTGTGGAAAAAGCTGCCTAAGTGCTATGCTGGCAGGGTAACTGGCGGCCCCTTTACGATAGGGGCCGCCCAATCCTCAGTTTGAGGTGGAAATGTCCGAGTCCGGCTCTGCCAAGCACTATACACCCAACATCGGGGAGGCGGCTAAGCCGCCGCCGGTTGTTCTTCCGTATCCACCTTCCCTCTTTCTCAACCGCTCGAAGCGCTTCTTAAGCCTGGCGCCGGGCCATCAGCTTGAAAGTTATCTGCGCTTCCTGGCCGCCGTCACGCGAGCGCAGCACGATGTCCAGGTGTCGTTGCCCGAAGCCGCTCCGCCTTCAGCCGAGACGGTTGCGCAGGCTGTCGCGCACGGTATGCCGCTCATCCCGCGCACCTCGTTCAAGCCAGACGATCACGCGGAGACGACGATCGAGCATTTTCTTGAAAATCTGACAAAGCTCGAGCTGCCGGCAGAAACCGCCGCTGCTGTCAAATCCTTGCAAAGCATGTCGAGCGAGCAGCGTCAGGTCTTCATCAAGAGTGTGCTCGACGAAACCGAACCCGAAGACAGAATTGCTCAGCGCGCGCTTATCCTTGCCGCGCTTCAAGTCCACTTCACGCGATTGGCAGCAAAACTCGATGCCAGCGTGTTGAAGCCTTTCGCAGATGGTGTCTGCCCCACCTGCGGCAGCCGGCCTCTTGCGAGCTCTGTCGTCAACTGGCCGGGCGCCACCAATACGCGGTATTGCACCTGCTCACTGTGCGCCACGATGTGGTACGTCGTGCGCGTCAAGTGCCTGCTTTGCGGCTCGAACGAGAGCATCAATTTCCGTTTGATCGAGGGGCAGCAGGATACGATCAAGGCTGAGACCTGCGATAAGTGCCACGGGTACGTGAAGATCTTCTACCAGGTCAAAGACCCGACGCTGGAGCCGCTGGCCGACGACGTTGCCTCCCTGGGTCTCGATATGCTGCTGACCCAAGATGGCTGGACCAGGGGTGGCTATAACCCATTCCTGATTGGCTATTGACGTGCCCCTTGTTCGGGGCGACCAGCGAGCGCGGACGATGAACGACACGCTTTCCACGCCGCCAGCACGTCTGCCATCTGTCGAGCAGGTGTTGCGAACTGACGTTGGTGCAGCCGCCACCGAGCGTTTCGGCCACGAGGCGACCGTGAAGGCGGTGCGGCGCGTGCTCGATGACATTCGGCGGACGCGCGGGTTCTCCGGAACGAACTTGCCCGATAAGCAGGCCGTGGCTGCAGAGGCCCTGAAGCTGCTCGAGCGCGAGCAGGCGCCCAGCGTACGTCGCGTCTTCAATCTCACGGGTACCGTCCTGCATACGAACCTCGGGCGGGCGATTTTGCCTGAGGCCGCTATCGAAGCCGCCGTCATGGCCATGCGCGAGGCAGTAGCGCTGGAATTCGATGTCGAGAGTGGCACCCGCGGCGAGCGCGACGATCATGTGCGTGGCCTCATCACCGAGCTGACTGGCGCGGAGGACGCCGCAATCGTCAACAACAATGCCGGCGCCGTTCTGCTGGTGCTGAACACGTTCGCACGCGGAAAGGAGGCGATCGTCTCTCGCGGCGAGCTGATTGAAATCGGCGGCTCCTTCCGGCTTCCCGACATCATGGCCCGCGCCGGCGCGAACCTTGTCGAGGTCGGCACGACGAACCGGACCCATCTTCGCGATTACGAGCAGGCGATCAGTCAAAACACGGGGTTGATCCTCAAGGCCCACACATCGAACTACCTGATCCAGGGATTTACGAAATCCGTTCCCGCCACCGAGCTTTCGGCGCTGGCGCGGCGGCACCAGATCCCCTTCATCCATGATCTGGGTTCTGGCGCTCTTGTCGATCTCGGCCGATATGGCCTTCGGCCAGAGCCAACCGTGAGGGAATGCCTTGCCGAAGGCGCGGATCTCGTCACCTTCTCGGGAGATAAGCTGCTCGGTGGCCCACAGGCGGGGATCGTCGCCGGCCGAAAGGATCTGGTTGCGCTCGTCCGCAAGAACCCGATGAAGCGCGCGCTACGAATCGACAAGATTCGCCTGGCGGCGCTGGAAGCCGTGCTCAAGCTTTATCGCGATCCCGACCGGCTTCACCAAACGTTGCCGACGATCAGGTACTTCGCCCGCTCGCAGCAGGACATCGAGGCTGCGGCGGCGCGGCTGCAGGGCCCAATCGCGGCGGCCGTCGGCCCGGCTTACGTCGTCAGCATCACCCAATGCAGCAGTCAGATTGGCTCCGGCGCTTTACCGCTCGAAACTATGCCGAGCGCCGGCATCGCAATCGCTCCAGCCGAGCGGAAGGGCGCGGGCACACGCCTCGAAGCTCTGGCGACGGCATTCCGCAAACTGCCCGTCCCGGTGATCGGTCGCATCAACAAAGGCGAGTTTCTGCTCGATCTTAGATGCTTGGATGATGAGGCCACGTTCCTTGGCCAGCTCGATCAGCTGAGGAGCGTTCTCGGCGCAGAAGAGCCGTCCCATGCAAAAGGCTGACGGTGTGTGTAGAGATCAAATCGAAGTGAATTGGTGTGAGGACCCGAGAGTTGTAGGTCGGGGCTATTACCGCGCGACAATTATTGACGTATTGGATTTGGTGATCGGTAAGCAGCGGCGACCACCGGGTTCGGAGGTTGCTCAATGATCGTTGGCACCGCCGGACACATCGATCATGGCAAGTCATCCCTCGTGATGCGGCTGACGGGCATCGATCCCAGCCGCCTGAAGGAGGAAAAGGTCCGCGGCATCACGATCGACCTGGGATTTGCCTATTGGCCGCGGCCAAACGGCGAAATCATCGGCTTCGTGGATGTGCCTGGTCACGAGCGCCTCGTGCACAACATGCTCGCGGGCGCAACTGGCATCGATTACGTGATGCTCGTCGTCGCCGCCGACGATGGCGTGATGCCCCAAACCCGCGAGCATTTGGCCATCGTGGATCTCCTGGGGCTTGAGCACGGCGTTGTCGCGCTGAACAAGTGCGATCTCGTCACGCCCGAAAGGCTGTCTGCAGTCACCACGGACATCGAGAACCTCCTGCTGGGCACCACCCTCGAAGGGTCCGAAATCATCCCCGTTTCAGCCGCAACCGGTGAGGGGGTCGATCTCCTGGCAGCACATCTCGATGAGGCGCTTGGACGTGTCAGAGCACGCCCGAAGACAGGACGTTTCCGCCTTGCCGTCGATCGTTCCTTCACTCTGGCCGGCCTCGGCACAGCCGTCACCGGGACGGTGCTGTCAGGCAGTGTACAGATCAACGATCGCGTGATTGTCAGCCCAGCGGGGCTGGAGGCTCGTGTACGTTCTATCCACGCCCAGAACCAGCCGGTGGAGCGGGGGGAAGCGGGGCAAAGGTGTGCGCTTGTTCTGAGCGGGCCACAGATCAGCAAGGAGTCGGTGAGCCGCGGAGACGTGGTTCTCGATCCCACTTTGCATGCGCCGACGACGCGGATCGACGCCACGCTCCGTGTCCTACCATCGGAGCCGAGGCCCATTACGCAGTGGTTCCCGGTCAAGGTGCACCACGCGGCGGCTGAAGTACCTGGCCGCGTGGTTCTCTTGCGCGATGAGCCGATTGCGCCTGGTGAGTCGGCACTCGTGCAGCTCGTTCTCGAGCGCCCGATCGCAGCTGCGGCGGGTGATCGGTTCATCATCCGCGACACGACGTCGAGCCGAACCATCGGCGGTGGTGCGCTCATCGATCTGCGCGCACCCGAGCGGCGCCGTCGAACACCGGAACGGCGCGCAACTCTCGCCGGCCTCGCCGAGCAGGACCCGGTGACGGCGCTCCAGCGCGTCCTGTCGGTGCCTGGAAGCTGGATCGATCTCGATGCCTTCTTCCGGGATCGGGCGATGGGTGAAGAGGCGGCCGCGGCCGTGACATCAGAGCTGGGGCTCATCACGCTGCCGTATGGAAACAGCCGGGCCGCAATGCTGCCCCACAGCTGGGACCGTTTCCGCCAGCGTATTGGCGAGCTGCTCGATGCTTTTCACGAGAAGAACCCCGAAAAACCTGGCATTGGTCTAGAGCAGTTGCGGCAGGCCGCTGACAAGCCACCGCTCCCGGTTCCAATCTTCACTGCCGCGCTGCGAAAGCTGATCGAGGCGGGGGAGGTCGCACTCGATCGCACCTGGGTCCGCCGCCCTGGCCACGAGGTCAAGTTCTCTCCGGAAGAGGAGCAGATCTGGCAAGGCATCAAGCCGATGCTTGCACGTGAGCGCTTTCGCCCGCCGCGCGTTCGCGACATCGCCAGTGCCATGGGCATCCCTGAAGCATTTGTCCGCCGGCTGATGCATATGGCGGCGCGCCGCGGCGACGTCGACGAAATCGCGCACGATCACTTCTTCCTGCGATCAACCGTGCAGGAGATGGCGCAAATCGCGATCGACATTGCGGAAAAATCTCCCAGCGGCAAATTCACGGCAGCGGAATTCCGCGATCGCTTGCAAAACGGCCGTAAGGTGGCTATCCAAATTCTGGAATTTTTTGATCGTCACGGGTTTACGATCCGCCGCCAGGATTTCCGCCGCATCAATCCGGCGCGCGTCGAATTCTTTGCGCCAAAGGCGCCAGTTCGGGAAGGAGGAGTCCCGCTCCCGGTGGAGCGACCGGACTTCAAATCCGGGTGGGGCCGTCAGACGGTCTCAGGTGGGTTCGACTCCCATCCTCCTCCGCCAAATTCCACCACCGAGAGGGTGCAATGACCGGACCCACGCAGGCATTCCTGGATCATTTAAAAGCCGCGGCAACCTCGGCACACGAGGCCGAGAATTCGCTCCGAAAGCGTATGGCCGAGGAGATTGCGCGCCTCGAACGTCAACGGGCTTTCGCCTACCGCCGCCTCAACCTGATGAACGAGGTGGCCAAAGCCGTCGCGTCAGCCGAGAACGAGGAAGCCGCCGTCGCCCGCGGTCTCGCCGTCTTGCGCAGTGAGCTCGGCTGGACGACTGAAACCGAGACCCGGAAGGCGACGTTGGAACGTTTCGAACGCGTGGCTCGCGCTACATTTGCGGGGCTTTCTCCAAATGAAGGGGCAGAAACAGCGCCTGATCTCGCTGACGAGCTTTCTGGATTCGAGACGTGGTACGAGGCCACGTATGGCAAGCCTTTCTGGGTGCTGTTTGATCAGGAGATCCAGGAAATCCCCTTGGTCGAGCCGAGCTGAGAAAAGCGGTTACGCGCGATAGGCGTCGCTCGAAAATGAAAACGAAACTGCTGATCGTCCTCTTGAATACCGATCCGCGCAATCCGGAGGAGCTCGCGGCGCCATTTTACCACGCGGCAGTGGCCGCAGCGATGGATATCGAAGTCGACGTTGTCTGTACGGCGACGGCTGGAAAGCTCATGCGAAAAGGCGTCGCCGAATCGATCCGCGTGAAGCCGGATCATGACAAAACCGTTTATGACTGGATTCGCGATGCCCATAGAACGGGAGCGCGATTCTGGGCCTGTCCTGCGAACCTCGATCTTTTCGACATGACGGAGCAGGATCTCATTCCGGAATGCCAAGGCCTGATGGGCGCGGCCGCGATGTTTGAAAAAATGATGTCCGATGATTGCCGGGTGCTGAGCTACTGAGGCAACGGATGGCGCTGGTCGAAGGCAAAGAGTATCCCGAGCACCTTTACTACGATCTCGAAAACCAAATGTGGTACGAGCCGCTTGATGACGGGACGGTGCGCACCGGCTTCACACCTGTTGCGATGGATTTGGCCGGCGAAATTCTCGTTTTTACACCCAAGCGGATCGGACACCGGTTTGAGGTGCAACGATCGTTTGCAATTATCGAAGGCGGAAAATGGGTCGGCGCGGCGCATGCCGCCTTCGCGGGTGTAGTCGTGAAAGCCAATGAAGAGCTGCAGCGCCGTCCTGGGCTGCTCAACACCGATCCGTTCGGCGCGGGCTGGATGCTAATCGTCCGGCCAGAGGACGAGAACTGGCGCATTGGTCTTCTGACAGGCCCGGAAATCGGACCAGCCTTCTCAGCATGGCTGGCGGAAGGAGCATATAAGAAGCGGGCGAATTAGCTCTCTCATCCCACATCACGCAGATAGTGGAATCTCCTAACAAGGAACTGCAACAGAGAAGTCTTTTCTTAGTTGGGCCTGCTACTGGCGAACGACGATCTCCTGAGCGCTCGTCTCGGTCGTTTGGATGACAGCCAGTGTCAAGACTGCCCCTGTGAGAAATGCGGCAATCATAGTGGCGGTCAGCAGCTTGAACATTGCGGGCCTCTTGTGAGTGGCGTTGAACTGTCCACTCCTATGCCGCAGACCAGCGCAGCACGCTGTTCCGTCCGTGACTCCCCGATCTAACAGTATTGGCGTGCGCCAAGTAGCCACGTGGGGTCGGGAAAAACCTCACAAGATGGGCGTCTTGTAAATTTTCTGCTCCGACCTCGAACTAACCCCTTCAAAATATTCTTTTTTCGAGAAAGGGGTTGGCGCGGCCCCGGTTACGAGGGTAGGTTATCGTATACAGATGGGTCGAAGCCAAAACTGGCGCACCGCCAATGGTGGCGTGGCTCACTTGTGAGCCGCGAGCTGGATAGACACAACACTCGAGCATGCAACTGGGGAGGACGCGAAGCATGACTAGGACCAGGGGCAGTTTCCGTCTGGCATGGAGAGGCGTGCTAGGCCTTGCGGCCGCGGCCATCCTAGCGGTAGGTGCCCCCGTCACGGTAAGGGCTGAAACCTCCACCATCCGGCTGGCGGAGCAGCCTGGGCTTGGCTACCTGCCGATGATGGTGATGCGCGAGTTCGAGCTGATCGAAAAGCATGTCGAGAAGGCCGGGCTCCCGCGCCCGAAGGTGGAGTGGCTGCTCTTCTCCGGTGGCGCGGCAATGAACGAGGCGCTGCTCTCCCGTAATCTCGATATCGCTTCAGGTGGTGTCGGCCCCCTTGTCACAATTTGGGACCGGACCAAGAACACCTCCGATCCTGTCAAGGGCGTCGCTGCGATCAACTCGATGCCACTGTTC
>QGVC01000184.1 GCA_003242645.1 Pseudomonadota bacterium | reverse complement strand
AAAGATGGTACCGCCGAGGCTCTCAGTGGTTCAGGGTTCCGAGCACAGCAATACGCGCCCAGAGCACGCCCGTGCTGCGGAAGGCGGACCGGATGAGGTTGCCCGGCATGGCGAGGTGAGGCCCGGCTATTCCAACGTCGCGGCGCTACCTTCTGCCGACCGCGGCGAGAAGCTGCGCATGCTGGAAGCCTTGTTGTTCGCGGCCTCCGAGCCGTTGGATGAGGGTCGGCTCGGGGAGCGGCTTGGCCTTGGCGAGGAGCTTCCCGCGCTGCTCGAAGAGCTGAAAGGTTTCTATGCCAGCCGTGGCATCAATCTCGTGAGGGTTGCGGGAAAGTGGGCGTTTCGTACCGCGCCCGATCTTGCTCACCTCCTCGAGCAGCACACGAGCGAGGAAAAGAAGCTCTCGAAGGCTGCATTGGAGACGCTGGCGATCATTGCCTACCACCAGCCCGTGACTCGCGCCGAGATCGAAGAGATCCGCGGTGTCACCACCTCGAAAGGCACGATCGACGTGTTGCTGGAGACGGGATGGATCCGGCCCAGGGGGCGGCGCCGCGCACCGGGTAAACCCATTACTTACGGCACGACGGAAGCTTTCCTGATCCACTTCGGCCTCGATAGCATCAAGGACTTGCCGGGGCTGGCGGAGCTGAAGGGGGCAGGCTTGCTCGACTCCAATCTGCCTCCGGACTTCAAGGTCCCCGAGCCGCAAGATATCGCGGCCCTCATGCCCGACGAGCTGCCGCTCGACAGCTCCGAGGACGAGGATGAGCAGGACGAGCTGGATCCTTCTGACGCGGATGAGGACTCATCTGCAGACGATCAGGCAGACAAGGCTTAAAACGGCGCTCGGGCCCATTCTGAGTAGCCGCACGAGAACTCTAGGTGCTTAGCGTACTCTCCAAATTTCCCGCCTTGTTCCGCTCACTTGGCAATAGACGGCGGGAAGAAACTAGTCCTGCCCCCTCGAAGGGTCCTCGCGGGCGCGCCGCAGCAACTATTGCTGCCCGCCTGACGTTCGAGAACGTCGTGCGCTGCTTCGGGGACACTTACGCGCTGAGGGGCGTCTCGCTCGACATCGAGCCTGGCGAGATTGTTTGCCTGCTCGGACCATCCGGATGTGGCAAGACGACCCTCCTGCGCATCGCCTCCGGCATTGAGAAGCCGACGTCAGGACGCATTCTCATCAATGACTGGGAGGTTGCCGGGCCGGAGCGCTTCGTGCCCCCGGAACAGCGGAACGTCGGCTTGATGTTCCAGGATTTCGCGCTGTTCCCCCACCTGACAATCCTGCAAAACGTGGCGTTCGGGCTAAAGGCGTTGCCCGCCGAGGAAGCGGCGCGTGAGGCTCGGGCCGTGCTCGCTCGCGTCGGGCTGGAGCACTATGCGGACGCTTATCCGCACATCCTTTCCGGTGGCGAGCAACAGCGGGTCGCCCTGGCGCGTGCCATCGTGCCTCGGCCGGCAGTGATGCTCATGGATGAACCGTTCTCCGGGCTCGATGTACAACTCCGCGAAACGATGCAGGAGGAGACGCTCGCGCTCCTCCGCGAGACCCGCGCGACCTGCGTGATCGTGACCCACCATCCTGAGGAGGCGATGCGCCTTGGCGATCGTATCGCCGTCATGCGGCGCGGTAAGATCATCCAAGTCGGAAAGGCAGAGGAGCTCTACCACAATCCAGCGGAGCTTTTCGTTGCCCGGCTCTTCTCGGAAATCAACGAGGTGCCGTGCAAAGTCACCGGCGGCGCATTACATACGCCTCTAGGGACGTTTCCCGCGCCCGGGCTCAATGAAGGGGAGCAGGCGATCCTATGCCTCCGCCAGCGCGGCTTCCGCCTGCTGCCGCCGGGCCAGGGGCTTCCGGGTCGCATCCTCGATGTCAGGTTCCTCGGCGACCTTGGGCGGGTGGAAATCGCGGCCGAAGGGTTCGATGCGCCGCTCAAGGCGCGGGTGCGCGAAAGCGAGGGTTGGAAGCGCGGGGACGAGGTCTCGATAGAAATTGATCCCACGCGGGTGCTTGTGTTCCCTGCGGAAAATTTGGAAACCGACTAATGGTCAAAGCCTTAGGCTTTGATGTCGCGGTGGGGCGCACGGGTTGCTGCTGACCGCCGTTTCTGCGATAGTGTAATCAAAGTTTCTTGGGAACGCGGCCGCAGGCTGCAAAGGAGTTCCAGACACATGGGCGCAACCAGCATTTGGCACTGGATCATAGTCCTTTTGATCGTCGTGCTGCTGTTTGGCCGCGGCAAGATCTCCGAGATCATGGGCGACGTTGCCAAAGGCATCAAGAGCTTCAAGAAGGGGATGGCGGAGGACGATACCGCGGCTCAGCCCGAACAGGGTCCGAAAGTCATTGAGCAATCCTCGGTCAAGCCCGTCGAGCAGACCGGGACCGAGAGCAGCAAGGCGAGCTGAGCTGCCGACGGCCCATCAGAGGCCAAGCCCGCCGGATGGTGAGCTGGGCGGCTTGCGGTCGTCTGGCGGGTGAGGGCGTGGGCGAAGAGACATGTTCGATATCGGCTGGGGCGAGCTACTGGTCATAGGTGTCGTGGCGCTTTTGGTCGTCGGGCCGAAAGAGCTGCCGGCCCTGCTGCGCACGATCGGCCGGTACGTCGGCATGATCAAGCGGCAGGCGAACGAGTTTCGCGCTCAGTTCGACGCGGCCATGCGCGAGGCCGAGCTCGAGCAGTTGCGAAAGGAGGTCGCGGCTCTGAAGAACGAGGCCGAGTCCAGCTTGAGAGGCGCCGAGCAGTCGGTGCGAAGCGAGCTGCAGAAGGCCAAGACTGAGCTCGATAGCGCGGTGGCAGGACCGGAAGCTCCATCCTCGGCAGTGCAACCGCAGGCGGCCTCGTCCACGCCGGCGAGCGTCAATGGCTCCGGCCAGGGGAATGGGTTCAACGGGTCGGCGGTTGATCAGCCGCGCGTGGCCGAGACGAGCCAGAGCGCGAAGAGCGAAAGCGTAAGCGGCGGATGACCACGGATACGCATCAGACACAGCGTCCCGGACACGACGAGGTCGAAGCCTCCAAGGCGCCGCTCATGGACCATCTCATGGAGCTGCGCCAGCGGCTCATTTATTGCCTAGTGGCTGTTTTCGTCGGGTTCGTCGTCTGCTTCGCCTTTGCGGAAGAGATCTACAACCTCTTGATCGTGCCCTATCGCTGGGCGGCCGGCGCCGACTCCAAGATCGACATGATCTATACGGCGCCGCATGAGTTCTTCTTCACGCAGGTGAAGCTGGCCCTCTTCGGCGCAATATTCCTCGCGTTTCCCGTCATTGCCATTCAGGTCTACAAGTTCGTAGCACCTGGGCTGTACTACAACGAGCGCGATGCCTTCCGGCCTTACCTGATCGCCACGCCGATCCTTTTCGTGATCGGAGCCTGCGTCGTCTATTTCATCGTCATGCCGCTCGCCATGACCTTCTTCCTCTCGATGGAGTGGAAGACTGGCGACGTGCAAATCCACCTGCAGGCGAAGGTCAGTGAGTATCTGTCGCTGATCATGGCGCTCATCCTCGGGTTTGGCGCCATCTTCCAGCTCCCGGTCGTCCTGACGCTGCTGGCACGGGCCGGCCTGCTCGAAGCCCAGACTTTGCGCGAGAAGCGGCGTTGGGCCATTCTCGGCGTGTTCGTGGTCGCTGCGATCCTCACGCCGCCTGATCCCATCAGCCAGATCTCCATGGCGCTACCGACAATCCTCCTCTACGAGCTTTCGATCCTCGCGGTCGATCGCGTGGCCAAGGCGCGCCGGGCGCAGGAGGAGGCCGCGCGCAGCGCGGCCTAGCTGAGCACTTAGCCGATTTGACTCGTTGGACTTGCGGCGTTGCCACGGCTGGACCAGCCTGTGGCAAGATCCTAATAGGTCGGCGTCTCCCGAATTGGTCGATTCAGCGCGAGGGCTGCGCCCGTGTTCGATATCAAATGGATCCGCGAGAACCCCGAGACCTTTGACGAAGGCCTGCGCAAGCGCGGGCTCGAGCCGCTTTCCGCGAGGCTCCTGGCGATCGACGAGGAGCGGCGGAAGGTGCTGACCAGCCTTCAGGAGGCGCAATCCCGTCGCAATGCAGCCTCGAAGGAAATCGGCAAGGCCAAGGCCGCCAAAGACGAGGAGCGTGCCCAAGCCCTCATGAAGGAGGTGGCCGACCTCAAGGAGGTCATCCAACAGGGCGAGGCCAAGGCGAAGGAGATCGAGGAGCGGCTCAACGCGGAGCTGGCGCAGATCCCGAATTTGCCGCTGCCCGATGTGCCGGTCGGCCCTGATGAGACCGGGAACGTCGAGGTGCGCCGCGTCGGAGACCCGCCGAGGTTCGATTTCGAGCCGAAGCAGCACTTCGAGATCGGCGAGGCGCTGGGGCTCATGGATTTCGAGACGGCGGCCAAGCTTTCGGGCTCACGGTTCGTGGTGCTGAAAGGCGCGTTGGCGCGGCTCGAGCGGGCGCTCGCCGCGTTCATGCTCGACCTGCACACTACGGAGTTCGGATACATCGAGGCGAGCCCCCCGCTGCTCGTTCGCGACGATGCGGCGTTCGGCACCGGCAACCTGCCGAAATTTGCGGAGGATCTTTTCCAGACGACCAACGGCTATTGGCTGATCCCCACCGCCGAGGTGTCGCTCACGAACTTCGTTCGCGAGGAGATCCTGGACGAGGCGCAGCTTCCGATCCGCCTCACCGCCTGGACACCCTGCTTCCGCTCGGAGGCCGGCGCGGCGGGCAAGGACACCCGCGGCATGATCCGCCAGCACCAGTTCACCAAGGTGGAGCTGGTCTCGATCACCACCCCCGAGCAGAGCCTCGCCGAGCACGAGCGCATGACGGCCTGCGCCGAGGAGGTGCTGAAACGGTTGGGCCTCCCTTACCGAACCGTGCTGCTCTGCACGGGCGACATGGGCTTCGCCTCACAGAAGACCTATGACATCGAAGTCTGGTTGCCCGGCCAGAACACCTACCGCGAAATCTCGAGCTGCTCCGTCTGCGGCGATTTCCAGGCCCGGCGCATGAATGCTCGATATCGTCGGAAAGATGGAAAACTGGAGTTTGTGCACACGCTCAACGGCTCCGGCCTTGCCGTCGGCCGCACGCTGATCGCCGTGCTGGAAAACTACCAGCAGGCCGACGGCAGTGTCCTCGTTCCGGAGGTCTTGCGGCCCTATATGAATGGGCTGGAGCGAATTACGAAGGCGACCTGAGGAGCAATTCCCGCTGCTCCGGAGACGGAGCGGAAGGGGAAGGGAGGACGATGCGCATTCTCTTGACCAACGACGACGGCATCCACGCGCCGGGCTTGCAGACCCTGAAGGAAATCGCGATGGAGTTGTCGGACGACATTTGGACCGTTGCTCCGGAGGTCAATCAGAGTGGCGCTTCGCACTCCCTGACACTGCGCGAGCCGATCCGCTTGCGCCGGCTGGATGACCGTACCTTTGCGGTGGGCGGCACGCCGGCGGACTGCGTGATCATGGCCATCCGCTACCTGATGCGTGACCAACTGCCGACGCTGGTGCTGTCCGGCGTCAACCACGGCGCCAACATCGCCGATGACATCGCTTACTCAGGCACCATTGCCGGCGCCCATGAGGGCACGCTGCTGGGGATACGCTCCATCGCCATGAGCCTGGCCTGCAGCCGCGAAACAGCTCCGCGCTGGCATACGGCACGCGTCCATGGCCCGGAGATCATCCGGCGTTTGCTCGCTGTCGACTGGGCTCAGGATGTTCTGATGAACGTAAACTTTCCGGACTGCGAGCCGGACGAGGTGGTGGGCATCGCGGTGACGGAGCAGGGGCGGCGCGACCACGACCTCATGCGCATCGACCAGCGGTTCGATACCTGGGGCAATCCCTATTACTGGCTCGGCTACGAGCGCAAGCGCTCCAACCCGCGCGGTGGCACGGATCTCTGGGCCATCTACACACGGCGCGTCTCCATTACGCCGCTAACGATCAATCAAACGGCGCGTAATGTCGGCGAGACGCTAGCGCTACAACTCGAGCGCGGGCCGGGGAGCAGGGGGAAGGATGCGGAGTAGGGTGGTGCCGGCCGGCTGGAAGGCCGCTCACGGCTTTCTTCAGCTCGACTTCAGACGAGCCAGCTCGATCTCGAACTCGCGACGCAGCTGAGCGCTCTCCTCCTCCGGCAGCCAGATGGTCAGCTGGGGAAAGACCCCGCGGTAGAACCGGGCCGTCATCGGAGTCCAAGGGATGGTATCGGCAGAGCGGACCTCTGCGAGCAAGCGGTGCAGGAACTCACGCATCTCGTCGACCGTCTCGCGCGAGATGGGCATCGGCTCGCCGCCGAACAACTCGAGATAGTTGCCTTTGTATTGTTCCGCCATCCGGTGGTGCGCCATGGCCTCCCCACGCAGGTCTGCAGACACGGCAAACTAGATCGATTCACTCACTAGAAGCTAGGCGCTCGTGCGCTTTCCATCAAGATAGCAGCAGACACACTCGGCTGCTGCTTGAAGTCGGCCGGACGCGGGCCGTGTAGGTGATGGTACCTCAGAGGACCAGCGCTGAGATTACGGGGTGACGATGTTGAACCAGAACTCGAAGGTGTCGAGATAGGAGACCAGCTCTTTCAACTTCTCCTGGTTGCCATTCACCCTGACGTCACCTGAGCTCATTGCATCGGCTAGCGTCGTCTCGTGCAGGCGGCAGCGCTGATGCTGATGGCTTGGCGAGCGCTTTCCCGCTTCAAGCGACCCTCCAGAAATGAAATCGGCTTCGAATACGATAGGTTCCTCGGGCTGCTCAAATCCGCTCGATAGGGTTGTTGGTGCTCGAAGATCGTGTGGAACGGATGAGACATCCGATCCTGGACCTCGGTCCACACGAATGGGCGAGACTCGCTATATCCGATTGCATATAGCGGGAGCGTGCTTGTATCCTCTCGCAGGGGGCAGCTGAAGAGGACGGCATGGGTTGGTTCAAGCAATTTTGGCTCGGAAAGGCGGTTGCTTTGACCGCGGCGATGCTCCTTGCCTCCGGAGTGCTGACGTCATCGGCACGGAGCCAGGAGAAAGGCCCTCTCGTGTTCGCAGCCGCGAGCCTGAAGAATGCCCTCGATGAGATCAACGAGCAGTGGCAGAAGGAGACAGGCAAGAAAGCCGTCATCTCCTATGCCGGAAGCTCGGCGCTGGCCAAGCAAATCGAGCA